>JABDPQ010000082.1 GCA_013042695.1 Desulfobacterales bacterium
GGTCCGAGGCGGGAATACTCATTGGTGAAGCTGCTTTACGCCTGGAAAAAGCCGGTGCTGACTTTCTGATGATTTGCACCAACACAATGCATAAGGTCGTCGATCAGGTTACCGGATACATTTCTATCCCTTTGCTGCATATTGCCGATGCAACGGGGGAAAAAATTGTCGAGGATAAACTGAGGTCGGTGGGTTTGCTCGGTACACGCTTTACCATGGAAGAACCATTTTACAAGGGACGACTGGAGCAAACGTATGGGCTGCGCGTTCTGGTTCCAAACGGTGCAGACAGAGCCATCATTGATCATATTATTTTCCAGGAACTCTGTCTTGGCATAATAACGGAAGACTCACGTGCTGAATATCAGCGTATCGCCAGAAGCCTTGCCGAGCAGGGGGCTGAAGCTGTGGTCCTCGGCTGCACCGAAATATCACTTCTTCTCAGGCCCGAGGATACCAAACTCGTGCTCTATGATACCACAGCAATTCATTCATTCCGCGGTGTTAAAGAAATGTTGTCTGTCTGAGAAGTCATATGAATGAGTTTTACACCAAGTACTTGTCATAGACAGATGATGCGTTACTGTCTTGAGAGCGATACATCTACACTGCAATTGACTGCAAGGAGGACGACATGAGCCGATTTAATCTACACATCATTGTCATCATTATGTTTGGAATGATAACAGCATTTGCTGCTGCCACGGTGGCTTTCGCTGATAACAAAAACATGGTTGGCTGGGAAAGGGGATCTGAATATGATCAGCTGTATGATCCCAAAGAGCGAGATCAAATTAAAGGAGATATCGTCAAATTCGTGAAGGTGACCCCACTACCGGGAATGGCGCCGGGGACCGCATTAATTCTTGATGAAGGAGGAGGGGACAAGGTCGTCGTACATATTTGTCCCGAGTCGTTTGCATCTGGACGTGAAATTGGGCTCAAACGCGGGGAATGGGTCAAGATAAAAGGAGCATGGGCAGAAATTGGCGATGAAACCGTCTTCATAGCGGCAAAAATTAAAAAAGACGGAGGCCACAGCTATAAGGTTCGATTGACAAGTGACGGAACGCCATTCTGGACAATGTCTGCTGAGTTGCTCGCTAAAGAGCGGGCGAGTGATTAACCCTGCTGTAGCTTAAGACCCCCTGAGAGGGCGTTGACGAACGAAGGCTCCCTCTATTATGGGCTTGTGGGTGTATAAATTTTGTCGGTAAAATGCAAAGTGGCAAAATAGTCTTTGTTGGTTTCAGCCCTTCTGATACGCTCAACGCTGCCATCTTCTCTGAGCAGAAGTTCCTGTGGTCTTAGTTTGCCATTGTAGTTAAACCCCATTGAGTGACCATGCGCACCGGTATCATGAATAATCAGTAAATCACCATCTGTTACAACAGGTATTTCACGTTGGATGGCAAATTTGTCGTTATTCTCGCATAATGAGCCGACGACATCGACAATCTCGGTATTCATACCGTTTTTACCATGCACGTCTATATGGTGGTAAGCGCCATATAGTGCCGGTCTCATCAGAGAAGACATACAGGCATCTACACCGATATAGGTCCGGTAGATATCTTTTCGATTAATCGCCGTAGTCACCAGCACTCCATGAGGTCCAGTTACATACCTGCCGCTTTCCATGTATAGAGCGGGTGCGTAGCCATTTCTGTCTTTGAATGTGTTAAATAACGAGGTAATGTCTTGTCCCATCTTGACAATATCGAGCGGGGCGTCGCCTGGCTGATAGGGAATTCCCAAGCCACCGCCGATATTTATAAAATCAAAGGCGGTGTCAAGCTCGGTTGATATTTTTTCCACCAGGTCAAGAAGCATCTTTGTCGTGGCAACCATATATTCGTAATTAAGCTCGTTTGACGCCAGCATGGTATGCAGGCCGAATTGCTTTGCTCCCTTATCACGTGCACGTCGGAAGGCTTCAACTATCTGATCGCGACTGACCCCATATTTTGCTTCAACGGGCGTGCCAATGATGGCATTTCCTTCTCGTTCAGCCCCTGGGTTATATCGGAAGCAGATGGTCTCAGGTATCCGCATAACTTTGTCTATCAGCGAAATATCATCAAGGTTGAGAATGCAGCCACCATCTTCCTCAGCGACTGAAAATTCAGATTGGCTGGTATTATTCGAGGTAAACATGAGATCATCGCCAAGGCCACCTGCCTCTCTGCTCAGAATCAATTCAGTAATTGAACTGCAATCAAAGCCCAAGCCCATCTCTTTAATAATCTTTAATATTGCAGGATTCGGAAGCGCTTTGACAGCATAATATTCTCGAAATACATCGATATCGGCAAACACCTGGTTAAGTTCTCTGCATGTGTTCTTGATGCCTATTTCGTCGTACACATGAAAAGGAGTGGTGAAACAGTCTGCTATCTCTGGCAGGGTTGGAAAAAGTCTGGCTTTGAATTCGTCTGACATTGGCATAGTACATACCTCTTTTACGGGCGGATGGGTATTTGAGCTGTTTCTTTTCGAGTTGAAAGGACCGGGTACGTTCTGGTTGAGCGAATGCCCTCGATCCTAATAATCCTGGTCTGCAGCAGGGTATTAAGCTCATTGGTATCAGCAGTCCTGAGTTTGATCAGGTAGCAGTCTTCTCCGGCGATGAAATGGATTTCTTGAATCTCTTCGATGGCTTCTAAAGCATCGCCTATTATTCCAGGGTCAGAATTTTTGGAAAAATATACATACATAAAAGATATCTGACGGCAATTAAAACGATCAGGGTTTAATCGAACTTCATACCCATCGATTATGCCCTGACTTTCCATTTTACGAATACGTTCAAGTACCGCTGAAGGTGCCATATCGACCAGCCTGGCAACCTCTACATTAGGAATCCGAGCTTTTCTTTGCAGAATAGCAAGTATTTGAAAATTCCTCTTGTCCATAACTCAAAATTATTCTTTATCTTTTCATTATAACAGAATATAATTCTTGTTTTTAGCTTTTGTCAAGAACAATGTTTCCCATATCGTGCTTTTTACCAATTCATCGCCTATATGTGTCTTCAGGTCTACGACTCTGTGGCGATATATCTACTTGTCTTCCACCTATTCTATGACTACTAGTTTTTTCGTCAACAGAGGTTCGCTTAGTGAGTTCATAAAGGTATAAAATGATAAAATATATTTGTGTAAGTATTGTTTTCTTTTTTGTCATCAGCGGCTGCAATCAATCAAATCAGCAGACTATTGCATTGGCGGGAAAGAGTAAGGTGCAGATTGAAAAGATTACCGAAGGATTAGGAGTCGTCTGGGGTATGGCATTTTTAGGGGACGATGAGATTATTTTTACCGAACGGCAAGGATCGATAAGCATCCTTGATCTCAATTCAAAAGCTTTGATTCGGTTATCGGGAAATCCACCAGTCAGGGCAGCCGGACAGGGCGGTATGCTCGATGTTGCGGTGCCGCAAAGCTATAAACCAGGAAACTGGATCTATTTCACCTATGTAAAGGATCAGGGAGGAAAAGGGGTGACGGCGCTTGCCCGGGCTCAGCGCTCAGGCGATCAGCTGCTGGAATGGACTGATTTACTGGTAACCCAGTCGGCAACCACTACTTCCAGGCATTTCGGCAGCAGAATTGCCTTTGATGGAAAAGGACACCTCTTTTTCTCTGTCGGAGATCGTGGATACCGTCCAAATGGCCAGGATAACACTACCCATGCAGGAACGGTTATTCGACTCACTCTTGATGGCAGCATTCCTGCAGATAATCCGTATGTGAACGATTCCCGAAGTCTGCCTGAGATATGGAGTTACGGCCATCGCAATATTCAAGGAATTGTCTATGACGGAGAACATGAGCGTTTGTGGGCAATAGAGCACGGTCCCCGCGGTGGAGATGAGATAAATGTGATTCTTCCCGGCCGGAACTATGGCTGGCCGCTGGTTTCCTATGGCAAAGAGTATTCACGACCTGTGCCGGTAGGAGAAGGAACGAAGATGGCAGGGGTTGAAGATGCCGTGAAAGTTTATATCCCTTCAATTGCACCGGGAAGCTTGATTTATTATGATGGTGCTGCTTTTCCTGATTGGCAGGGCAACCTGCTGGCAGGGGCGCTGAAATTAAGACATATTAATCGAGTTGAACTTAATTCCGCGGGGGTGGCTGTTGCGGAGGAGAGAATGCTGGAAGACCTCAAAGAGCGCATCAGAGCACTGGCGGTAAGCCCAGAAGGCTGGCTCTATTTTTCTACCGATAGTGGAATGATCCAGAGGATCATTCCAGCGGACTGAATGCTTCTTGCAAGAAAAGCCTATTTTTTCTTTGGCGGCATGGCATCGGTAATCGATCCATCGACCATCTCAGCAGCAAAGGCAAAGGTTTCAGCTAATGTCGGATGGGCATGGATTGTTTTGCTGATATCCTCAGCGTCTGCTCCCATCTCAAGAGCGAGTATGGCTTCATGGATGATCTCTCCTGCGCTCACTCCACATATTCCGGCACCAATGAGTCTGCCATTCTCTTTGTCAAATAGTGCTTTACTTGCTCCTGTAGTGGCTCCTGATGCTAAAGCGCGTCCACTGGCACCCCAGGAAAACTTTCCTTTTTCATAGGGTATTCCCTGTTCCTTTGCTTCTTTTTCGGTAATTCCCATCCAGGCAATTTCCGGGTTGGTGTAGGCGACCGATGGAATTGTCAATGGTGTGAATGCCGCCTTGTGCCCAGCGATGACCTCCGCAGCGACTTTTGCCTGATGGGTTGCTTTATGAGCAAGCATTGGTTCTCCGACCACGTCGCCTATGGCGAAGATGTGTGGCTCAGATGTTTGCTGTTTTTCATCGACTTCAATGAAACCTCTTTCAGAAGGAACTATGCCTACATTACCCAACTCAAGCTCTTCACTATTCGGCCTGCGCCCAACAGCAACAAGCACTCCATCATATTTAGCTGTTTCGATTTTTTGGGGCCCATCAAAACTGACTGTGATGCCGGTTTTGTCCGTCTCTACTGAGGTCACCTTCGTATCGGTATAAATTTGATACCTTTTTTTGAGCTTGAGAAAGAGAGGCTGAACCAGATCTTTATCTGCCGGCGGAATGAGCTGCTTGAGCATTTCTACAACAGTTATCTGAGATCCAAGTGCACTGTAGACCTGGGCCATTTCCAAACCGATAATACCACCACCAATAATCAGTAACTTTTTTGGAATGGTGTCTAGACGCAGGGCATCGGTAGAGTCCCATATTCTCGAGTCATCAGGAATACCTGGAAGGACAAAAGGGCGAGAACCACTGGCTATTATGGCATTCTTAAAGCTAACAATTTTTTCGCCTTCATCACCTTTAATCGAAAGTGTTGCTTTTGTAGCAAAAGATGCAGTTCCAACGAGCCTGTTTACCTTGCGTGCTTTGCACAAGCCGTCAAGTCCGCCGGTGAGTTGTTTAATGATGCCATCTTTTTTCTCTCTTACACTATCGAGGTTAATTTCTGGAGCCGTAAAAGTGATGCCAAACTCACTGGCATTTTCGGCCTCTTCAATCATTGTTGCCACGTGTAGCAACGTCTTGGATGGAATACAGCCGACATTGAGACACACCCCACCAAGTCTATCTGCTTTTTCTATCAGACAGACGCTAAGTCCAAGATCTGCTGCTCTGAAAGCCGCGGTATAACCGCCAGGTCCGCCGCCAATAACGGCCACATCTACTGAAATAGTTTGCCCCATGATAGATCGCTCCTGATATTATAATAACGCCCTTCGCAGGTCCTCAATACTCTTGCTCATAGAACGACAAAACCGAGCTGCTTCTGCTCCGTCGATAACTCGGTGGTCATAAGAAAGAGAGAAAGGCAGGGTGAGACGGGGAACAAATGATTGACCGTCCCATACCGGTTTTTGATAACTTCTTGAAAGACCAAGGATGGCAACTTGGGGGGAGTTGACTATCGGAGTAAAGCCGGTACCACCAATACCCCCAAGACTTGAAATTGTAAACGTGGCACCCTGGAGGTCGGGGATAGCCAGTTTGCCTTCACGGGCATTAGAACTGAGGCGGTTTAGTTCCATGCCAATGTCACGAATACCTTTTTGGTCAGCATTCTTGACCACTGGCACAACGAGACCTCCCGGCGTATCAACTGCAATGCCCATGTGATAATATTTTTTAAGAATGATCGACTGGCCTCCAGGAACGAGCGAGCAATTGAACAGAGGGTATTCTTTGAGCATGGCAACGACGGCTTTAATGATAAAAACCAGCGGACTGAACTTGAGACCATCGCTGCTGACTTCTTCATTGAGCTGTTTTCTGAACCTTTCAAGATCGGTAATATCTGCTTCAGCAAAATGAGTAACATGAGGGATGGTTACCCAGCTTCTGTGCAGATGTGGCCCTGAAATTTTCTGAATACGCCCAAGAGGCTTTTCCTCAATCGCTCCGTATTTGCTGAAATCCTCAAGTGGCGGTTCATCAAAAGGTGCTGTTGCAACCGTAGTTTGTGCAGTCAACGGTTTGTTTTTCAATACATTTTTAACAAGCTGTTGAATGTCTTCTTTTAGTATCCGTCCTTTGGGGCCGGTTCCTGTAATCAGTGAAAGATCGACATCGAGTTCACGTGCATAGGCTCTGACTGAAGGGGTGGCATGGTAGCTTCCCTCAGTCGACTCAGCTCTTTCTTCAGTTGTTACCTCTTTTGAGGGAGCTTGCTGCTTCTGCTGCTCTGGTTCTGCTGGTCTTTTTTCTTCTGGCGGATCTTTCGGGGATTGCTCTTGTTTCTCCTCTGGTTTTTTCGCCTGCACATCACTTTCTGCGCCAACTTCAATGAGGATAATGATATCTTCATTCTTCACCGTATCACCATCTTTGAGGTGCACCTCGGTCACCTTCCCTGGAAAAGGGCTGGGGATATCCATAACCGCTTTTTCGCTTTCCAGGGCTACCAGGGGATCTTCTTCCTCGATTACGTCTCCGACAGAAACATATACTTCGACAACGGTAATTTCCTGAACATCGCCAAAGTCAGGCACGGTGATTCGTTCAATCGGCATGTTTTCTCTCCTTCTAGCAGGTAATAGGGTGGGGGGCATCAGGATTAATCCTGTAATCCTGTATTGCAGAGGATACGATATCTACCTTTATATCGCCCTGGTCTGCCAATGCCTTCAGTGCAGCAACAACGATGTGATAGCGGTCTACCTTGAAGAAGCTTCGCAACACCTCACGTGTGTCGCTTCTTCCGTATCCATCCGTACCGAGAACGGTGAGCGGGTTTGGCATCAGACGCCTGAGCTGTTCGCCATAGGCGGTTACATAATCTGTACTGATAATAGCGGGGCCGTCGTGTCCATGCAAGAGCTCTTCAACGAAACAGCGTTTTTCAGGTTTGTTTGGGTGGGTGAGGTTGTACTCTTCTGTTATCATCCCGTCTCTATGGAGTTGGTTGATGCCAAGGACGCTCCAGATATTTGCCTCAATGCCAAAGTCATCACTCAGCAGATCAGCAGCAGCTATTACCTCTCGAAAAATGGCGCCACTGCCCATAAGTTGCACTTTGGCCTTACCAGATTTGGAACTTTTAAAGAGATACATGCCTCGATCGATTCCTTCTTCAATCGCTTCAGGCATATCAGGGTGAGGATAATTTTCATTGAGCAGCGTGATATAATAAAAAATATCTTCACCATCCTGATACATTCGTTCTAATCCTTTCTGAATAAGGACGGCAATTTCATACGAAAATGTCGGATCGTAGGCCAGACAGGACGGATAGGTCGAAGCAAAAAGCAGCGCATGTCCATCCTGGTGCTGCAGCCCCTCACCGTTAAGTGTCGTTCGGCCGGAAGTCGCACCCATTAAAAAGCCGCGGGCTCTGCTGTCGCCGGCAGCCCATAGTTGATCTCCAATACGCTGAAAGCCAAAGATGGAATAAAAGGTGTAAAACGGGATCATCGGAATGCCGTAGTTAGCATGTGCTGTGCCTGCAGCCAACCACGATGAAATTGACCCGGCTTCGGTGATCCCTTCTTCGAGAATCTGTCCTTGCGGAGTTTCTTTGTACCAAGCGACAGTCTCGGAGTCCTGCGGTTCATATAATTGGCCTGCAGGAGCATATATGCCAAGTTGCCTGAACAAGCCTTCCATGCCGAAGGTTCTGGCTTCATCCGGGATGATTGGAACGATCCGGTCGCCAACATTTTTATCTTTGACCAGAGTACTGAGTAGACGGACAAAGGACATCGTTGTGGATATCTCGCGCTCTTTGGATGAGTTCAACAGACCTTTGAAGAGGCTTAGCGGCGGTGCCTTGAGAGGAATATGCTCGGTATTTCGGAATGGCACTGATCCACCGAGCTCATCGAGCCTTTGCTTGATGAATCGAGCCTCCGGACTGTCTTCAGCGGGTTTAATGAAAGGCAGTTTTGCTAACTGATCGTCTTTGAGGGGGACATGAAATCGATCTCTAAACTGTTTCAAAGACTCAACGTCCATCTTTTTGACGTTATGGGCAACCATGACGGATTCTCCGGCCTGTCCCATACCAAAACCTTTGATGGTCTTGACCAGGATAACCGTGGGCTTACCTTTGAAGGATGTTGCTGCGGCATAGGCAGCATACACTTTTCTCGGGTCGTGCCCACCCCTTGTCATCTGCCAGAGTTCATCATTGCTGATATCTTCGACAAGCTCCATCAACTTGGGATCATCGCCAAAGACTTTTTCGCGCAGGTATTCAGGTCCTCGTGCCCGAATTGTCTGAAAATCACCATCGACCATGCTGCCAAATTTTTTGATTAGCAGACCTTCTTTGTCACGAGAGAGTATTTTGTCCCATTCACTGCCCCAGAGTAATTTGATTACATGCCATCCTGCACCGCGGAATCTTCCTTCAAGCTCCTGTATGATTTTGCCATTGCCCCGGACCGGGCCATCCAGTCTTTGCAAGTTGCAATTTACAACAAAAATGAGATTATCGAGTTTTTCTCTCGCTGCAAGGGATAATGCTCCCAGGGATTCTGGCTCATCTGACTCGCCGTCACCCATAAAAAACCATACTTTTCGATCTCCCGCCGCCTTCAGCTTGCGACTATCCATGTATTTCATGAAGCGTGCCTGATAAATTGCCATCATCGGGCCTAATCCCATTGAGACAGTAGGGAATTCCCAGAATTCAGGCATCAGCCAGGGATGCGGATAGGAAGAAATTCCGGAGCCGTTCACCTCTTGCCGAAAATTTTCAAGTTGTTCTTCACTGAGCCTGCCCTCTACAAAAGCACGGGCATAGACACCGGGAGAGCTATGACCTTGAAAATAGATCATATCTGCGCCGTTTGGGGCTTTGGGACCCCTGAAAAACCAGTTGAAGCCAACTTCATACATTGCTGAAACCGAGGTGTAGGTGGCAATATGGCCGCCTAGACTCTTGCCGTTCTTATTTGCCTTAGCGACCATGGCCATGGCATTCCAGCGAATATAGGCTGCAACGTTACGGGCTACGATTGAATCGCCCGGAATTTTTTCTTCCTGCTCAGGAACGATTGTGTTGCTGTAAGGCGTCAAAAGACCAGGCGACGTCGACACTCCCATGGCTCGTGCACGGTCGGTCAATGTCCTCAGGAGGTAATCGGCTTTATCTTGCCCTTCTTGTTTTATGACTGCATCAAGTGAATTTAGCCAATCCTGGGTTTCTTGTGGGTCCGGATCCTTGTAATATGAACTCAAACTGCACCTCATAGGGTATTGATTTGTTATGACAATGGATAATAAGCTTATCCAACTATCGTTACTATCAGTACATTTTGCAAAGCGGGAAAATGCCGAAAAGAGTATAAAGCAGACAGTAGTGCATTGATGGCTAATTGTAAACAAACGGAAAAAATAGATTTTGATCTAAAGGGATCAGCAAATCGGAGAAAAAATGGTTGTTAGGTGAGGGCAGAAAGTTCCTGGCAAGCACAGCGTATGATCATGGCGAGAGTCCATCTTCGAGATATTACAAACAATCAATAAGGGGAAGCTGAAAAGCAACTTCCCCTTATGAAAATATCTAACTGATAATTACCAGATATTATTTGAGATCTTGGGTGAATAGTTGCGAATAAATTTTCTGAAACTCACCGCTGTTAATGGCACCTTTGATATCTGCAGTGTTGGTATTGAACCATTTATGCATTGGATCGGTGCTGAACAAGTTGTCTATATAAGCATTGACTTCAGCATCATCATAATGGCGTGCTTCCGGGATGAACTTGAAATAGAAGTTATGGGCGACGTCATAAATGCCATGCCACCAGGCATAATCCGGTCCCATCATCGCTGCACCCATGCGTGCCCGTCTGCCTTCATGATGCCAGAGTTCCCAGTATTCCCACTCGATCTGATTTGAGAAAGCCGCTTTGTTTTCGAGCAACTTTTTTCCCTTGATCATTTTGATGATGTCCGTGGCAGGCTTGGCAAATTTTTCATTATAGAGCTTTACGAGTGCGTCATATTGAAAGTAGTGCCCGTCAACAAATCCTTGTTGATGACAGTTAAGACAGACATCCTGCATGGCGCCGCGCTTTTTAGCGGCATCATCTTTATATTTGGAAATCGGCGGTCGTAGTGTCCAGGAAATTCGATCGCCGACATCGTGAGTCACTGCCTGGTTCGCGGTTGCCGACATATGACAGGTTGAGCATGTTGGGGCTTCATAATAATCTTTACCAACGACCCACTCGTCTTTGTCAAGATTTAGTCTGTCTTTATAGCCATAATAGGCAATGCCGTGCTTGGATTCCTCAAATATCTCTTTTTGTGGATGATCAGGCCCGAGATGGCATTTACCGCAGTTTTCCGGTTGTCGTGCCTGATATTTTGAAAACGAATGGCGTGAGTGGCAGGCGTTACAGGCGCCTTTTGATCCATCAGGATTGAGCCGGCCAATACCGCTATTAGGCCAGGTTTCGGGGGAAAGCTTGTTGGCCATGGTTTCATCGATTTTGATTTTGGCACCATGACAGGATTCACAGCCGACAATGACAATCGGATGACCGCCAGCGGCATGGGCCAAATAGGCATCATTTGATTCGAGGATCTCACCGGCGTGGGCATGATACGAGTCGGTTGTTTCCTGAGCCTGCTGTTCATGACACTTGCCGCAGTCTTTCGGAGTAACCAGAGTAGCGATAGTTGCTCCATTATGCTCATAGGCATCTACATCACCAGCATCTGCTTCATGACAGTCAATACAGCCAACATCGTTTTTACCGTGGCCAGAGTTTAGCCACTGCTGGTACATTCCGGGATTCGCCTCTTGGTGACAGGAGACACAGTCCGCTCCATCAGCAAGGGCTGTACTCGACATGAGCACTCCAGAAATGAGCAGGGCTGCCATTACACAAAGTTTTTTCATTTCATCTCCTCCTCTATGATTTATCTTGGTACCATCAGTAAGTGATGGCCTTCATATAACAAAAACGTATATATAAATGTAATGGATACCCAAAAAGTAAACAGCATTGTTCAGCGTGCTTGCAGGCTCAGTTTGCCATAGTGTTACTATGTAATAACAGATAAAAAAATTGAGTACCACTTAGTGGTAACACAAATGTCAATAAATCTGAACTTTTTTTATTTCTAGTAAGTACGAATAGAAATAGGGGGCAACATAATTAGACCGTATGGGATGATATTGTTCAATAAAAAACTATCATTCACCACATAAATGAATGATTCCGGAACACTTGATTCTTACCTTGGTATTTGTTAATGATCCTGTGTCACTATTTCCCTGACAAAACGATGTGAAAAGACTAATACACCCTTACTGTTGGTTTCTTGGCGTACAACTAAAGTATACTGTTTCAACTGACGGATTCAGGGTATGTTACTATCGGCAGTTTCATGCTATGAAGACAATTGTTCACGTATTTTTTTATGAAACTGCAAAGGCTAAATCATATGGCTGGAGTTTCCGTTGTTGTCCCAACCCTGAATGAGGCGGACAATATAGACCCTCTTATGAGGCGAATTTCCAAAGTTGCACTGCCTGATGGAATTTCCCGCGAAATCATCTTTGTTGACGATAATTCAACAGATGATACAGCAGAGCGGGTACTGGCGTGGGCATCTGAACATCCAGTTAGACTGATTCGCAGAAATGGTGAAGCTGGAGGCCTGGCAAGCGCGGTTATAGCCGGAGCTCATGAGGCTCGTCACGATATCATTTTAGTGATGGATGCCGATCTGAGTCATCCACCGGAAAAAATTCCTCAAATGATTCAGCCACTGTTGGATGGTAGTCACGATATGGTCATTGGCAGCCGCTACGTTGCCGGTGGTGCCACACCTGAATGGCCGTTTTCCCGAAAAATAGCCTCAAAAATTGCAACGCTCCCAGCGCGATTGTTCACGGATGTGCGTGATCCCATGGCTGGCTTTTTTGCCGTTGCCAGATCGTTTGTTACCGATTTGCGGCCGGATGTACCAGGATTTAAAATCGGTTTGGAAATACTTGCTGTCGGGGGAGATCGACTGCAGGTTCTTGAGATCCCCATCGTCTTTCATGACCGTTTTGAGGGTTTTTCGAAGATGAACAAGGGCGTCATCGTCGATTACCTTAAACAGGTTCTTCAATTGAGCCGGATAGAAACCGTAACCTACGCTCCATTATCAGTAACAGCCTTAGGATTAATTGGAATACTGGTTAATTTTTTCTTTTTTCTTTTCTTTATTTCATCAGGGCTCTCCAAAACATCTGCCCATCTCAGTGCTATCACAATAAGTAGTTTGAGTATATTTATAGGTGCCTATCTTCTATGGCAGAAAGCCGATGTGCATCGGCAATTGCCTAGTAGCTCCTATTTTTTGGGACTGTTGGCTCTTGTTGTCACGGCGAGTCTGCAGGGGGCCGTCTTTCAGCTACTCCAGCAATATGGAGATTTATCCACTTACAGCAACTATTTTTTTGCCTCATCTATCGGTCCGCTGTTTTTTCTCTTGACGGTGATCGTCTATATTTTTTCAGGTTATTACCAACTTGATAGTTTACATAAACGCAGAATTGCAGTGGTCGGGATTATCGGTTCAGCAATCGCTATACGCTTGCTTTATTTTGGCTTGCCCGAGTTGATGGAGCAGGAGGCTTATTACTGGAATTACTCCCAGCATCTTGATCTCAGCTATTTGGACCATCCCCCAATGGTGGCTACGATTATCTGGCTGGGAACTTTACTGTTTGGCACAAACGAATTTGGAGTTCGCATTGGAGCTTTTGTTTGCTGGTTTATTACGGTTTTTTTCATCTACCGTCTTACCTCGCGCATCTATCCCGGCTCGGCAGCTTTGGGGTCGATTGCTCTTCTGGCATTGCTGCCGCTTTATTTTGGGGCTGGTCTGATGATGACGCCGGACGCCCCGCTTCTGGCCGCCTGGTCGGCGCTGCTTTACTTTTTATACCGAACGCTCGTGGAAGGTGAAGCAAAGGCCTGGACTGGTGTCGGCCTGAGTTTGGGATGTGGCCTGATATCAAAGTATACGATTATCTTGCTTGGTCCTGCTATCCTCAGTTTCATGCTGATTGACCGGGATGCCCGTCGGTGGTTTATCAAGCCGGGCCCATATGTCGCTGTAGTGCTTGCATTAGTGTTATTCTTACCTGTTTTGATCTGGAATTTTCAGCATGAATGGGCATCGTTTCTGTTTCAGGGTGGACAGCGGGTTGCAGGGAAAACATTTTTTACTACTCACAGACTCATAGGCTATATCGTGGTCATTCTGACACCTGCCGGGGTTCTGGCTGTGTTTCATTTACTCTTTGCAAAAGGTCGATTCGCCGGCTTAATCAATAGAAGTCTGTCATCGTTTGATACGCCTAAATTCAAACGAAATTACATTTTTATGCTGTTGATGCTCCTGTGGCCTCTAACAATCTTTACGCTTTTCAGTCTTACAAGAGAGGTAAAATTGAACTGGACCGGGCCGTTGTGGTTGGCTGCCCTGCCGTTTCTGGGTTACAGTGTCATGTTATGCCGAAACGATTCTACTGGGTCATATCTCAAATTTTTACAGAAGTTCTGGTCTTTGACACTCATTGTACTGTTGGTCTTTTTTGCAGTTTCTCTGCACTATGTGACCCTTGGTCTGCCGAAAGTTCCGTATCCTCCAGGTCCCTTTTTGATAGGCTGGGACAACCTGGCAAGAGAAATAGAGGCTATTGTTGAGCAGACTGAGGAACAGACTGGAAACAGACCCGTCGTCGTTGGCATGGATCCGTATCAGATATCGAGCGGCCTTGCCTTTTACCGAACAAAAAATGGTCTATCAGATGATAAGAAAAACTATGGACGTCGCGGAATCGACGAGACGCTTGGGTGGCACTTGTTTGGCTGGCATTCTCTGATGTATCGCTATTGGTCTGACCCGAAAGACTTTACCGGTCGCGATATTCTTGTTGTTGCTTCAAGCAGGATCAGAGTGGAAGCACCATATTATCAGAAGCGCTTTACAAAACTGAAGCCGATTAAACTGCTGCCCGCCCAAAAAGATGGTCAAGCAGTTCGACCGTTTTATATTCGCTTGCTTCAGGGTTATCGAATGCGATCAAATTAACTGATTTTACCAAAGCACACGGGCAGCAGTTTCTCTTAAACGACACCTGCGCTAGCTCTTTTTTGTATGAACCCCATGGCTTCCAGGGTCGGCGTTATCACCATAATACTTTAGCACAGAAACCCAGCATCGTCATTATCGTGGCTGCGAAAGTACCGTTTTAAAATGAGCGTGTTTTTTCTATTTCACGTTGTATCGCACCGATGTACTTTCATGCCAGCGTTATTTTTTACTTTTTTCTCTTGATGTTGATGTAATGGCGGCGCCGCCATCAGCAAGATGACCCGGATCAAGCAGACTTTTTAGAAGCTCGCCATCAATGGATGTTTCTTCTGTGGCAACTTCGAGGATTGTTCTCTGTTCCTCTCGTGCCTTTTTTGCAATTCTTGCAGCTTCCATATAGCCTATGTATGGATTAAGAGCTGTTGCCAGAATCGGATTTTTATGAAGTGGTTGCGTGAGAAGTTCCTCCATAATGATCATATCCTTTATCGCCTTTTCACCAATACTTTCAGCCGCTCCTTTGATTAAACCGCCACTTTGCAGCAAACGAGCGGCTGTAAGCGGTAACATTGTGTTAAGTTGAAAATTTCCTGATTGAGCTGCTATGGTGATTGTGGCGTCATTACCTACTACCTGGGCAGCAGCCATACATACCGCCTCAGGAATTACCGGATTGATCTTGTCCGGCATAATCGACGATCCCGGTTGGAGCGATGGCAGCCTGATCTCTCCAAGACCACTTCCTGGTCCAGAATTCATCAATCGAAGATCATTTGCTATTTTCATCAGTGTACAACCAGCGGTTTTCAGATGAGCTGAAGCCTCTTGGGCGGTATCGAGAAAGCTGAGCCCTTTATATGGGGATGCCATTTTTTTGAAAACAAGGTTGGCTGAGGAGCTGAGCGCCTTGAGTGCTCTTACTGAAAACTCTGGATGGCAATTTACTCCACTGCCAACAGCTGTTCCTCCCAATGGCAGCTGGCGCAGTCGATTGAGTACTTCTTCGAGCCGGAAGATACCGTTATCTATGGCAGATGCCCAACCATTAAACTCTTCAGACAAACGTATGGGAAGGGCGTCCATCAAATGAGTTCTTCCCGTTTTTACGACGTGACTGTTTTGTGATGCCTTATTTCGGATCACAGCTGAGAGGCTCATAAGAGCCGGAATGACCTCGTTTTTAATTTGTAAAGCAGCTGACACGTGAAGAGCAGATGGAATGACATCATTTGAGCTCTGCCCCATGTTAACGTGGTCGTTCGGAGAAAGAACAATGCCGGCGTCCCGGGCCATTGCACATACTACCTCATTGACGTTCATGTTGGTGCTGGTTCCCGACCCGGTTTGATATATAGAGACCGGGAAATGATTTCCAACACCGTCATTAATAAGTTTCCGAATGCAGAGCATTATAACGGCTGCACGTTCCGGCGTTAATAAGCCAAGATCACGGTTTGCCGCGGCGGCGGCCTCTTTAATTATGAGTAATGCTTTGATAAATCGTTCGGGTAGCGGTTCACCGTCGATAGTGAAGTTGTTGAGGGCTCGTTGGGTTTGGGCTCCGTAGAGTGCGTTTGCCGGAACTTCTACCGGCCCCATAGAGTCATGTTCTATTCGCAGATCTGGCCGCATTGTTTTCACCTCACAGGATAGCGTTAATAAATATATGTGCTTATCGAGATAGACAATAATGTCATTTCTCAGTATTACTGAATAAATTGTCATCGATCTTTATCTACGCAGTGAGTGATACAGCATGTTAGTTAGGATGATTTGGACCTGGATTGCTGCCTAAAAAACGAGTCGACGAACCCTTCGGGCAGCGCAAAAAACATATATAACATGCTGCTATTACATAAATATCTTAAAACGGAAAAAATAAGGCTTTGTTTTCTTGCAAATCTAGCTGTGATCACAATTATTTAACCAGACGATATGAGGCAACGCGCATTGAGGAGAAATTGTGAGTCGATCAAAAAGTATGAGTCGACTTAAAGTCAACGAAACAGAAATCAATGAGCAGGCTACATCGCCAAGCTGCTTTCCACCAGCAAGCGCTCCTTCAGCGCGCATCCTGATACTGGGTTCATTTCCTGGGGTGACGTCACTGGAAAAGCAGCAGTACTATGCTTACCCGCGAAATTCATTTTGGAAAATAATCCTCAGTTTGTTTGACCTTTCTGACTCACTTACCTATGCAGATCGTATTGCGGCGTTGATTCAAAGAAACATTGCCCTCTGGGATGTTCTTTACAGCTGCTCCCGCTTGGGCAGTCTTGATTCAGCCATTAAAGCAAGAACCATCGTTGTAAATGATTTCAGCACATTTTTTACTGCCCATCCGCTCATTAAGGCAATCTTTTTCAATGGTAATAGAGCCGAGACAGAGTTTATTAAAAAAGTGGTCCCAGACGTAAACCTCGATCATATTATGCTTCATAAACTGCCATCAACAAGCCCGGCAATGGCGGCACTGACTATTGACCAGAAACAAGAGGCATGGCGTCTCATAAGGAATTATCTTTAAGGCGGGTCGTTTGATTAATTGCAGGAGCACGTATGCCTGGGTAGTCGTGATTTCAGAGCAGGGCATAGGATTGGCACTCTATCAACCTGTCATCCTGAAAAACAGCAACAAGTTTTTTAAACAACCACGTGGAGGATGTCTCATGGGTAAAGAAACCATTCTTTTCAAAAGTGAAGAAAAAATGAGTTCCGCCAGCGGTGCAGCGATTCTTCGAAAGCTGGCAGATAAACTAGAAAGTGGCAAAGTAGTGCTGGTTCATGGAAGCAAGAAGGTTACTTTGAAAATTCCCCGAAACGTTGAAGTGGAGATCAAAGCAGAGAAGGAGGAGAGTAAAAAAAGAACCAAAAAGAAAATTGAGGTCGAGATTGAATGGGTGGTTGGGGCACCATCAGATGTTGGGCCGGTGAAAATAAAATAAAAAGAGATCTAATGATAAAAACGGGCGGGTTTCATTGACTGCCCGTTTTTATCGCAGTTATTCAAAGAAGAGTTAGGCTCTCCAGAGACCATGCAGATTACAATACTCTCTAACAGCAACCTCTGCTGCATCGATCGGAAAGAATGCCTTAGGCTCAGCTCCGGGTTTAAGAAATTCTTTGTAACTGGTGCCATTGGCGTTGAGTTCTATCCACTCGATAAAGTGCTTTTCTTCCATTGGGTGGGCAACTGAACCAACGATAACCTCCCAACCACCTGCAACTTTTGTGGCGACTGGAACATGTTTTTCTTGAGCAGCATCAACGGTGTTTTCTGCCATTAATATCATATCCTGTCCACAACAGACCAATGCCCCTGGTCCTCCCCTCAGAACTTCAACGACGTTTCCGCATAGTTTACAATGATACACTTCGAGTTTATCTGCCATGGTTTAGTCTCCTTTAGATTGGTGAAAAATAGTGACGAATCGATAGAGGTTATCTACCTGTGAATGTATCTAAAACAGCTAACTACCTTGCTTCATTTAATTATTTTAAATGAAAGATTTTTCTGTCGCATAATTCAAAATGCTATAAAGCAACATTGGGTCTGGGAAAATCACTAAAAAAGAAAAATCTTTACCTATCTGGTAATAGTCATTATTACCGACACTTATACTACCATCTGCACTTTTCATGTCAATAATACGTTGTCGTAGTTTTTGAAAATACTCGAGATAGTTGGTCTGGATTTACGGTAATTTCGTTGAGAATGATACTTTACACTCTATGGTATGGTGACTACCTTATTCAACGAATTTAAATGTGGAAAACCATTATATTGACAAGTATTTATACCAGACTGAAGTAAAAATGATAGGAAACATTAATATTAACGCAGGAGGACAGACCCATGATGAGGCCAATCTTTGTAGCAATTTTGTCATGTACTCTCACCGTTTTAGCAAGCTCACTATTTGCAGCTACATATGATCATGAGGTTACAGCTAACAAGGTAACCTTTTCATGGAAGCTTGATGGAGATGTAATGCATGCGAAAATGTCAGCGAAAACGAAGGGATGGGTCGCTGTTGGTTTTAATCCAATTGAGAAGATGAAAGGAGCCAACTTCATTCTTGGTTTTGTAAAAAATGGCAAGGCAGAAATAACCGATCATTATGGCAAAAGTGCAGTTGCACATGCAGCTGATACTAAAAATGACGGCTCTGAAGATGTCACTCTCGTGGGCGGCTCAGAAGAAAAAGGTATTACCACAATAGAATTTACCTTGCCGATTAACTCATCGGACGCAAATGATAGTGTTTTGACGGCAGATGGAGATACGGTTGTCCTGCTTGCTTATGCCATGAGAGACAGTTTTAAGGCGCGTCACAAAGGCGATCCTGGCATGGTAACAGTGAATCTGGCTACAGGAGCCGTCAAATAATTTGAGTAATTTTTCCACCAGTGAATACTCTAAACACACGCATCATTTTGACGTTTATTTGTTTGTTTTTCCTGGGAGCTAGTTATACCATTGCACAGGAAGAAAAGAATACTCCGGATGATGGTGAACAAGGCAAAATCTTTATTGAAGAGCAAACCGGTGCACTTTTACCTCTTAAAAGCCAATTTTTCGATGAGTCAGGTAATGCGGTAACGCTCGGTGAATTGATAGATAAGCCAACGGTATTATTGCCTAATTATTTCTACTGTCCGAACAGCTGTAGCTTTAATCTTGCTAACCTTGCCTCAGCGGTCAACAGAATGAAGATGACGGCAGGTAAAGATTATCGTCTCATCGCCTTAAGTTTTAATGACAAAGATACCCCGGCAGATGCTCGGGATGCCAAACAAAATTATATCAAACTGCTTTATGACGAATTTCCTGCAGATCAGTGGAGTTTTGTGACTGGCACCAAGGAGAATATTTCTGCCGTTCTCGACACTATTGGCTACGCCTTCAAGCCCGTTGAAGATGGTACGTTTATTCATCCATCAGCGCTAGTAACCATAGCTGAGGATGGGAAAATAATCAAATACGTATACGGCAGTTTCATTCCAGGAGACGTTGAAATGGCGCTCAGTGAAGCAACAAAAGGAAAGCCTGCTATTTCAGTTAAACGTCTGCTTAACTACTGCTTTAACTATGATCCTGAAAAAAATAAAACGTTTTTCCAAACAACCAAGATCGTGGCACTGTTAGTTTTTGGTAGCCTGATAGCCTTCTTTTTCTTGAAAATCCTCAGGCGAAAAGATGCAGGTGATACCAGCGGCACCACTCATTAATACGGATAATTGATATGACAGCTATACCCTCTTTTTATGAGACGTCATCGCCGGCAGGTCTTACCGGGATCAAAGCCTGGCTCTTGACGCACGACCATAAACGTCTGGCCCTGATGTATATGTGGGCCGTCCTTTTTTGGCTCATTCTTGCCCTTTTGATCGGCCTGGCAATTAGAACAGAACTCATGGCAGTAGGTGAGACGATTATGTCTGCTGAAGTCTATAACGCCATGTTTACGCTGCATGGCGTTATTATGATCTTTCTTTTTGTTATTCCGGCAATACCGGCAATTTTCGGTAATTTCATCCTGCCGATTCAGATTGGGGCTGATGATGTGTTTTTTCCCCGTCTGAATTTGTTTTCCTGGTACCTCTACATGTTTGGCGGTTTGCTTGCGGTTTATTCGCTTTTCAGTGGAGATGGGTTTGCCGACACTGGCTGGACCTTTTATGTTCCCTTTAGTGTGCAAACTGAAACAAACGTTTCACTTACGGTTATGGCAGCATTTATCCTTGGCATGTCATCGATGCTGACCGGGCTTAATTTTGTTACGACAGTTCATCGCATGCGTGCCAAAGGCATGGGTTGGCTGCAGATACCGCTTTTTACCTGGTCACTCTATGCCACAGCCTGGGTTCAGATCCTGGCTACGCCGGTGGTTTCAATCACCTTGGTTC
>JABDPQ010000089.1 GCA_013042695.1 Desulfobacterales bacterium
AAGAAAATTCCAGAATTTGAGCAATATTATCCAAAGATGAGCGGCGAGCTTATTGATAAATACTTATATACCAACAATATAGTCAGGCAGGAGAACAATAAGAAAATTAGTGATCTTTGTAAAAATCCGCACCCGGAAAGATTGTGGAATGATCGTTTTTTAAGAATGCCCGGGAGTTCTCGTGCCGGGTATGCCGATCATAGAACATACTATTATCAATCGCAATCTATTGATAAACAGGTTCATCTCGGTATTGATATCGCTTCAACAAAAAACGCTGATGTCAAGGCCTCTGCGAGAGGAATCGTGGTATATGCTGATTATCTTGGTATCTATGGCAACATGGTTTTACTTGACCATGGTCACGGCGTGTTCAGCCTATACTCACACTTAAGTCAGATCAACGTTTCTCCACAAGACGCTTTAGAGCAAGGTGTCGTTCTCGGGCTAACCGGTACCAGTGGTATGGCTGGCGGTGACCATCTCCATTTCTCCATACTCGTAAACGGCATTTTTGTGACCCCAAAAGAATGGTGGGATCAACATTGGTTAGATGTCACCATTGAAGAACCTCTTGTTGACTCTCGCTTTTGATTGCATTTGTATTACGTCTGAGAGAGCCGCAGCTGCTCATTTTATTTCTGCTCGCCATGCCCTCGTTTAACGCCATATGACACGATGAAATCGAGAAAACGCCTGCCCCTTCTTTTCTACAGTTATTTGGCAACAGAAATGCTCGCACCTTTCTTTGCCAGCTTTGTCATCATGAATGGCGTTTTTTTTCTTGCCAAGCTTATCCCATTTCTCAACGTCGTTCTTGAACTCAATATCAGCCTCGCAGATTTTGTCCGGCTCTTCTCCTATCTGTTCCCAAACATGTTTCTCTATTCTATTCCCATGGCAGCAATGTTGGGCATAACTATTGGGTTTTCCCGACTGGCCAATGACTCTGAAATTCTTGCCTTTAAGGCAAGCGGTATCGGAATCTATCATGTGTTACCTCCTCTTGTTCTCATCGCCTTATTTATTTCCCTGGTCACAAGTTATTTTTCCATCAAGCTGATTCCAGCTGGTGATACAGCAATGCAGCAAATGATGTATCAGCTTGCCAAAGAAAAAATAGACAAAGGTATCAGCGAACGACGTTTCACAGAAGCGCTCGGAAATCTTGTCGTGCACGTCGATACCATTGATAAACAGACGGGAACATGGCAAAACGTATGGGTTTCAGATATGCGCGGACGCGAGATACCGGCCATTACGATGGCCCAGTCCGGAACAATGGAATCCAAACTTGAAGAGATGCTCGTTACCCTGCGGTTGCGTAATGGCAGTATGCATTTACCAGAGGGACAAGACTCGCAGATCATTTCCTTTGACCAGTATATAATCAATATTCCCTTGCAACCGCCTGCACGAGCCCCATCTTTTAGATCACGCGGAACAATGACAATGGTCGAGTTGCTGCAAAAAGCCCGTGATCTTGGAATGACAAGCGAAAAAGGACGCACGTACCACACAGAATTTCATAAGCGCCTGGTATTGCCTGTTGGCTGTCTTATTCTCACACTGCTTGGTATGCCATTGGGATTAAAGGCCGGCCCAGGCAAGCGGGCAATTGGTATACCACTTGGTTTGTCCCTCTATATTCTCTATTATGTTTTCTTTACCATGGCGCGAAATATTGCCACTACCAGTACATTGCCGGTTCAGGTGGTCATGTGGATCCCCAATACTGCCTTCCTGTTGTTAACCATGATACTGATTTACCGGGTAGCCCACGAGAAACAATTAATTCCATCTTTCGTTCAGGGGGTCTTTGAGAAAGTCACTTCTGGCTCAAAGCAAGTATTTCAGGTGATCTCAAAGCCATTTAGCCTGCCACTCAGAGCATCGGATGTCGATGGAACAAGCAACGATATCTCGCTTTCTGGTTCTTTTAGAAATGATCACTTGCGGGGCAACGTTAAAAGTCGTGTCTTTCATTTTTCAATATGTGACCATTATCATTGCAAAAATTGTTCGATTGAATTTAAAAATGTAGCGGTGGCAACGCAAGCGGGTTTTTCTCCGTGTCGATTTTGTCGCACGCTCGTGGTTGAAAACAAGAACTCGTAATGAGACCATTTATACAGGACGAGCTTACTAGAGGAGCGTTATTATGAAACTTCCCGGCTCTAAGGCAATGCAAGCAATTGACAGATGTGCAATTGAAGACTTTGGCATTCCCGGCGTTGTCTTAATGGAAAATGCTGGTATCGGTACGATCCGGCTCATGGAAGAGCGATTAGGCTTATTGGCAGGTAGCTTTTGTCTCATTTTTATTGGTCCTGGCAACAATGGTGGAGATGGACTGGTCATAGGTCGTCACTTACATCAGCGAGGCTGCGAACCCATCTTTTTCTTTCTCGTTGATCCAGATACATTGTCCGGTGAGGCCGCAATAAACCTGGCCATCGTTCAAAACCTGAAACTCCCCTTACATGTGATCGATTCTCCTTCTCGGGTTAAGACGATGCCTGCCCTCATCAAGCAGATTGAGTCACGGGGATTGCCATGCTGCGCAATTATTGATGCTATTTTTGGTACAGGATTATCCAAACAGATAAGAGGATACTTTGCCGACACTATCGATCTGCTGAATGAACTTGCCGCCTCAAAACATCTCCCTGTTATAGCAGTAGATATTCCCAGCGGTCTTAACGCAGACAACGGCAATACTCTTGGCAGATGTGTCAAGGCGACAATGACAGCAACCTTCGCTTGTGCCAAACCGGGACATGTCATGCACGGCGGTACTGACCACATAGGCGATTTGCATATTATCGATATTGGTATTCCACCAGAAGTTATTAGCAAAGCAAACATCAGCACCTCGATGATCACGGCTGAAATTGCATCAGGATGGGCTGTGCAGCTCACGAGAAAAAGATTGTCCCACAAGGGGAATTTGGGTCATCTGCTCATTCTAGCCGGGTCAGCTGGGAAAACGGGTGCTGCGATCCTTGCCTGTAAAGGCGCTTTGCGCAGCGGCTGCGGTCTTGTGAGTCTTTGTGTTCCCCACGATCTGAACAACGTCTTTGAGACATGCCTCATTGAAGCCATGACCCTGTCATTGCCGAGCTCGTCCTCCCGACTCAATGTCTCTGATCTCTCAACAATCATCAGACATGCAGAAAATAAAAGTGCTGTAGTCCTGGGCCCTGGGCTCGGTGAAGATTCAAGCACAGCTGAATTGGTTTTATATCTGTTTCAGAACCTTGAACAACCGATGGTAATAGATGCCGATGCCCTCAACATCGTTGCAGGTTACCAGGATCAAATAACAAAATGTGCCGGACCACGAATTTTTACGCCTCATCCCGGTGAGATGGCTCGACTCATCGGCCAAACCACTGATCAGGTACAGGAAAACCGCATCAATGCAGCTAAAATGTGTTATGAAAAGTATAAAAACGGCAGAAAAGATCTTATTGTTATACTTAAAGGCGCAGGCACCGTAATTGTAATGCCGAATCAAGAAATTATGATTAATAGCTCAGGAAACCCAGGGATGGCAACAGGGGGAATGGGAGATGTGCTTAGTGGCATGATCGGTTCATTTATCTGTCAGGGGATGCCCCCGGTTATTGCCTCCGGGACTGCAGTATACCTTCACGGCATGGCAGGTGATCGATTGTATGATCAGATGGGACAAGGTTACACTGCATCGGAGCTTGCAGACAATCTGCCCGCTAACCTCAAGAGATTACAAGAAGGGAATTAACATGAAAACTGCACAGGATATCATGACCAGAGAGATTGTCTCTGTCTCACCAGACAGTTCTAATCGTGAGCTTGCTAAGCTCTTACTTTCCCATAATATCAGTGGAGTACCCGTTCTCGATGACAACAACAGGTTGTGCGGTATCGCTACTGAGAGCGATCTTATTTATCAAAATAAAAAATATCGGGTTCCAGCAGTTATCACCATTCTTGATTCTTTTCTTTTTCTCGATAGCCCGGACAAGATGGAACGCGAACTCAAAAAGATTGCCGGGGCAACTGTTCAAGACATTTATACTGAGGCGGTAGTATCAATCCATCCAGACACGCCTCTGGATGAAATTGCCACAATCATGACCGAAAAAAAAGTCCATACCTTGCCTGTTATTTCTGACTCAGGTGATATGATCGGTATCGTGGGAAAAAAGGACCTTATCAGGACAATTTTATAAGCACCTCAGAATCTTTACCAGTCTATCGGCCGATATCCATTCTTCTCTAAGTAATCATTACATTTGACAAATATGCCTGAACCCAAAAATCCGCGATGAGCGGAAAGCGGCGAAGGATGGCTTGTTTTCAGTATATTGTGCTTTGCGGGATTAATGAGGTCCGATTTTTTCTGGGCAAAAGCTCCCCAGAGCATAAAAACCACATGCTCTTTCTTTGCAGATATAGTTTCTATGATATTATCTGTCAGGCGGTGCCAGCCGAGTGCTGCGTGTGAATTGGGATTGCCGGCGAGAACAGTTAAGCTGGCATTTAATAAGACAACACCCTGTATGGCCCATCTGGTCAAGTCTGTGCTGACCTGCCTTGCTTTTCCACCATATAAGCTCTCGTCTATCTCCTTGAAAATATTTTTCAATGATGGTGGTGTAGGTATGCCCTGCCGAACGGAGAAACACAGTCCATGTGCTTCAGGTCCAAGGGAAGGATGTTCATTAAAATAAGGGTCCTGGCCAATAATCACAACACGCACTTCTAAAAAGGGTGTAATGCGCATTGCATTAAAAACCATCTCACGCGGTGGAAATACCTTCAACCCACGACTGGCAGAGCCGTATGCCTTTTCTACAAGTTTTTTGTGAAATCCCTGCTTGAGTAAAGGAACCGATTCTTCCCAAAGCATTGCTCAGTTATAATGATTTAAGATTGAGCCACTTGCAAAACGCCCTTTTCGTTCAACCTCTGCGTTATGCTCAAATTTTTATCCTTGGAATATCAATTATATGCCTTCGGTAAAAAATTTTCGCCTGCCTTGACTTTGAACGAAAATCATCGTTTTGCAAAAGGCTCGATTATATTTAAACGACTATTCATGGCTAAAAGAGCGTTTCATCATGCCGTCGTGGTTTCACCATTTCCAGGTACATGTTGTTGTGTTATGAACTCCGTGGCATCAAACTCATCAACAATTTCATCAACCATGCATTTGCGCAATATATTTTCCCCCATCTCCTTGCATAAGCAATTAGCTGAGTTCAATACTACCGATAAACCGTCATTTTGCTTGATTGCATTAATACCTTTTTCTCCATCAAGCTCTCCTCCTGACAAGATCATGCCTGCTACCCTGTTCTTAAATACGGTGGTAATCGAGTTCATAAGCATGTCAACCGGCCCAAACCCAGTTGTGGCAATCGACTGTCGGATTGTATAGTGAGCACTATATGGCTTCATGGAGACGCTGTCTTTTGCCGAGGCAATGTAACAATTACCACCTTCAAGATTGAGTCCATCGGCCATTCGCATCACATTAATGTTGCTGACGGCATCCAGATAGTCGGTGAACGAATCGACATGACTCGTTTCTCCATACACCACAACAACGATGGAACCACTTATATCTGA
>JABDPQ010000100.1 GCA_013042695.1 Desulfobacterales bacterium
TCCCTTAAGAGGGTGCCTATCGGGCACAAGTCTTGAGCAGCGTGCAGCGTTGCTGGAACAATTCATGGAGGAATTCTATGGAACTAAAAATCGAAGCCAGAAATGTTGAGTTGAAAAAAGGTTGGCAAAGCAAAATTGATGAGGAGAAGGAAAAACTCATTCGCCATTACGCGGGCTTTTTGCTCCACCTTCGTGTTGCCATTGAAGCAACAGCTCATCATAAGGAAGGCGGCTTCGAGGTCAAAATTGTGGCCTCTGTACCAAACGACACTGTGGTTGTCAGCAGGAAAGGCGAAATTGTTCGCTCACTGCTTGTAGACGCATTTGATGTTCTTTCCCTGAAACTCAAAGAAATTCTCCGAAAGAAAAGAAAAAGCCAGAAAAACCCTGAGCCGGCAATGGAGACTGATAATGTCGGCATCATCAACAAGGTCTCGCCGCATGAATCATATGGTTTCATTACGACATTTGACGAGCGTGAGGTCTATTTTCATGAAAATGCCTTGAAAAATGTCACGATAGAAGATCTGACCGAAGGTACGAGTGTTTTCTATGGGGAATCAAGAGGGGATAAAGGCCCACAAGCTTCGTGGGTGAGAGTAGCTAAGTAGTCTGTAATCTGCAGGTAAAACAGGCCTCGGTTAGTAAGTACATTAACCGAGGCCTTTCTGTTTTTTTAAATAGTGATACATACATTACACTCTTTACCTGGCAAAAGAAAAGTTTTTGCTGGCGTAGATCTCCTGATCAGCATCAGGGTAGGACACTTCCTGGCCGTTCCATGGCTTTTTCAGAATTGCAGTGCCTTTTCAGCAGCCATGTACCTGCTCCGTTGATAACAACTTTTTAGTGTAAATCGAGCCATAACCTACGAAACCATCATTTTCAACTCTGGGTCTTGAGTGATCGTTGTCCTTTCATCTTTTTAAAATCCCAGCAGAAGCCTTTAAAAACGTATAAAAAATCATCCGAAGAATAGTAAAATTAGTAGTTCATCACATCTGTGTTATCTCTTTGTCAAGGTTACAATTTCACAATGATTTTGCCAGCTAGACACGGTACGTTTTTTGCGGTTCAGCTCAGAATGATTATTTGTATAGTATTATAGGAAAAACAAGTAGCAACCTCCCCTTTTCAAGGGGAAATGGCTTGACTTATCAAGTAATATTTGTGATTTATACAGATGTATCGGTTTAGCAGCCGTTTTTTAATAGGTATGATGCTGCTTAACACGTTAAATATATTCAACGTGCACTGATGATTTTCTGGTAAGAACTCTCGTTGTCTGACAGGCAGAATACTTAGAGGTTTTATACCCTTGTCTCTTTGGGTTTGAAAAGGTTTTCGCAATTGGGCGATGCTGGTGCGTGTCTCGGTATTATTTCATCAACTGAGATTATTTAGAAAAGCAAACAGGAGGGAGGAAAAGTATGAAAAGAAAAACATCATTATTAGCAGCGCTTTCACTCGGTTTTGTCATGGCATTCAGTTCTGCTGCCATAAGTGCCGATCAGACAACTTTTGTCACAATCGGTACCGGCGGTGTCACCGGTGTCTACTATCCTACAGGTGGTGCAATTGCCCGTCTGGTCAACAAGGGTAAAAAAGAGCATGGCATTCGAGCATCAGTGGAAAGTACCGGCGGCTCAGTCTACAATCTCAATGCTATAGCAGGCGGCGAGCTCGAGATGGGCGTAGCCCAATCAGACTGGCAGTATCATGCTTACAACGGTACCAGTAAATTTAAAGAAAAAGGACCCAATAAAGACCTCAGAGCAGTATTCTCTGTTCATCCTGAGCCTTTCACTGTCGTGGCCCGCACCGATTCTGGCATCAAAAATTTTGCAGATTTGGAAGGAAAGCGTGTAAACTTCGGAAATCCTGGTTCGGGACAGAGAGCCACCATGGAAGTTGTTATGAATAAAATGGGTTGGACCAAGGATACCTTCAAGCTGGCAGCAGAGCTAAAGCCCGCTGAGCAGTCACAGGCACTGTGTGACAACAAGGTTGATGCCATCATCTACACGGTTGGACATCCCAATGGGTCCATTAAGGAAGCAACAACATCTTGTGATGCCGTAATCGTCAATGTTACCGGTCCAGCAATTGATGCATTGGTAAATGACAACGACTATTATCGAACGGCAAATATTCCTGGCGGCATGTATCGAGGCAGCGATAAGGACACCACAACTTTTGGTGTTGGCGCAACTTTTGTCTCATCTGCTAAAGTACCGGAAAACGTAATCTATGTAGTGGTGAAATCAGTATTCGAGAATTTCGATACCTTCAAGAAACTGCATCCGGCATTTGGTAACCTCAAGAAAGAGGAGATGGTAAAAGACGGCCTCTCAGCTCCACTGCATGATGGTGCAAAGAAATATTATATGGAAGCCGGTCTGATTAAATAATCGTCTTACGTGCTTTGCCTTATTTCCGTGCGCGGCTCAAACGGAGCCGCGCATGCTTTTGTTTTTTCAGTATTTGACTATATCTTGGGACATAGTTTCATAATTGTCCTGAGGTTTTTTGTATTATATTCAAGAACCTGCTTAGGCAGTGTAGACATGGAACCGATGTACGATATAAGCCTGTTGCTCTGGGTTTAGACACGGGTTACTCTTAATCGACGGAGAGCCCGGGAGGGTGATGCTGAGCCATTGAATCTGTCTCTGTTGCATGTAGCACGATAGCGCCTTATCTGCAGATCCTCGGATTTGCCTACTTCTTGTTTGCATATGGCTATTGTCTATCGTGTCCCAGGGTTGCCAAGAAGGAGTCGAGATTATGACAAAACCCACTGAGAAGCCACCGTCCAGTAAACAACCGGATGATTTGATCGCCGAAGTGGACACCGGCGCTCGCAGCCCCAAAGGTGCGATACCCAAAAGCATACTGTTTTATGTTCCTCTTACCTGGACGCTGTTTCAACTGTGGTATGCTTCCCCATTACCATACATGTTTAATTTTCTGGTTCTCAACTCAACTGAGGCCAGGGCAATACATCTCGCCTTTGCGCTGTTTCTTGCCTTCACTGCTTTCCCAACGTTCAAGTCATCACCGAGAAATTATATCCCTTTTCAAGACTGGGTTTTGGCATTGATTGCCGCCTTCTGTTCAGCGTATATCTTAATATTTTACGAAGCACTTTCCGACCGTCCAGGTGACCCGACCACCTTGGATCTGGTTATCGCTGTTACCGGCCTGATTTTGCTGCTGGAGGCAACACGCCGTGCACTTGGACCACCGTTGATGGTCGTTGCGGCGGTATTCATTGTCTATACCTTTGGCGGTCCTCACATGCCTGACGTTATTGCCCATAAGGGTGCGAGTCTGGTGAAAGGGATGACGCATTATTGGTTGACAACCGAGGGCGTTTTTGGTGTCGCACTTGGGGTATCCACCGGTATGGTGTTTATGTTCGTACTTTTTGGTTCGCTACTTGAATCGGCCGGTGCCGGCAACTATTTCATCCGAACAGCATTTGCCGGCCTTGGACATCTACGTGGCGGGCCAGCAAAAGCTGCTGTTATTTCTTCTGCAATGACTGGACTTGTCTCCGGTTCGTCCATCGCCAACGTGGTGACGACGGGAACCTTTACCATTCCGCTGATGAAGAAGGTGGGCTTTACACCTGAAAAAGCAGGGGCCGTTGAGGTCGCCTCTTCTACCAATGGTCAGCTGACACCGCCGGTAATGGGAGCAGCTGCTTTCTTAATGGTCGAATATGTTGGCATTTCATATATTGAGGTCATCAAACACGCTTTTCTCCCGGCGATCATTTCCTATATCGCCTTGGTCTACATTGTTCATCTTGAAGCGTGCAAGATGGGTTTGAAAGGGATGAAAAAGAGGCAAACAAAAACGTTAGCCCAGAGTCTGCTGTCGTTTGTTATGACCATCCTTTTCCTGATTGTCATTGGCGGCGCAACCTATTATGGTCTGGGCTGGATTAAGACAATAGCGGGAGAGGCGACACTTTATATTGTCTGCGTATTGCTCTTTATCGCCTATATGCTGCTCCTCAAACTTGCCTGCCAAGTTCCCGAGCTTGAATTAACGACAGAAATTAGCGAACTGCCACCACTTGGTCCGACTGCACAGGCTGGGTATTATTTTTTGTTACCGATTGTTGTCCTGATGTGGTGCTTGACTGTTGAACGACTGTCTCCATCATTGTCTGCATTTTATGCAACAATATTACTGATATGTATTGTTCTTACCCAGCGTCCGCTGAAAGGGCTGATGAGGAAAACAAGTGCTCCGGAATTTTCATTCAAACAGGGTTGGGACGACTTGATTAACGGTATGGTTTCAGGTGCTAAAAATATGATCGGCATCGGTGTTGCTACCTCAGCTGCCGGTATTGTTGTTGGCACGGTAACCCTGACGGGCATTGGGCTGGTAATGACGGAGTTTGTTGAGTTTATTTCCGGTGGTAACCTGATCTTGATACTCCTGTTTACTGCAGGTATCAGTCTCTTGCTTGGTATGGGCTTGCCGACGACAGCGAACTATATTGTCGTGTCGACGCTTATGGCCCCTGTTATTGTCAGCCTTGGAGCCCAGAATGGTTTAATCGTGCCGCTGATAGCGGTTCACTTATTCGTTTTTTACTTTGGTATACTTGCCGATGATACACCACCTGTGGGTCTTGCCGCCTTCGCGGCGGCTGGCATATCGGGAGGTGATCCGATCCGGACGGGTATCCAAGGGTTTATGTATGATATTCGTACCGCAATCTTGCCATTTATCTTTATATTCAATACGGAATTGCTGATGATCGGCATCGGTTCTCCGCTACACTTTATCGTGGTAGTGTCTGCCGCAGTTATTGCCATGCTTGTATTTGCCGCAGGAACACAGGGTTATTTTGTCACCAGGAGCAGGATATGGGAGACCATAGCGCTTCTGCTTATTGCTTTTACCCTGTTTAGACCGGGATTTTTCTGGGATCGTTTCTACCCTGAGTTACTTGAACAGCCGGCATCATCTCTTGTGAGCACTGTGGAGGCTATGAAGCCCGGTTCACAGCTGCGTATGGAACTCAAAGGTGAAAAAATGGATGGTCGCGAGTTCACCATGACCGTGATGCTGCCCGTTGGCGATGGGGTTACGGGTGCTGAAAGGATGGAGGCAATTGGTTTTGAAACGCGAGAAGAAGATGGTAAGATCCTGATTGACAATGTTGTCTTTTCAAGTCCTGCCGAAAAAGCAAGCATTGATTTTGATCAGGAGATTCTCAACGTTCAGGTGCCAAACGAGAGGCCGCCGAAACAGCTGATGTTTATACCCGCCCTGCTTTTTCTTGCGGCAATTTGGGCATTACAGCGCCGACGGGTGCGCTTGGAGCGAGCCGCTACATCATAAGTTTACAGAATTGCTGGCATTTCTGGGAATGTGTATTGTCGTATCATCTATGCAAAATGACTTGTTTAGCCTGAATAACCGGAGAGGATCTGGGAATGATTAAAAAAATAATGGTGCCGATAGCCTTTTCTAAATACTCCAAGGGTATATTGGATTATGCTGCAGGACTAGCCGAACCGCTCGCAGCTGAACTGCTCGTCGTGAATGTTGTAAATAAGCGCGATCTTGAAGCCGTAAACAAAATTACCTCGTTTGGTTATAAAGTTGATAGCGAGAAATATCTTAAGACTATAAAGAGTGAACGACGGCAAGAATTAGCCAAAATGACGGGGCCGTTGACACTTCCGGATGAAAGAGTCTCGTTTACCTTTCTGATTGGTGACCCGACGAGTGAATTGTTGCGCTATGCTGTTGAATCAGAAGCAGATATGGTTGTGATGGGTGTTAAGAACAAAGATATTTCTCATATGTTTGCCGGGTCTGTTGCGGAAAGAATGTTCCAGAGATGCCCGGTGCCAATTGTTTCTTATCGCTCAGACGATATTGCTGCACGTCTTAGAAAACGAATATATAAACATATTATCAATGACTGACGGCCACCATTAGAATTTTTCAATGCTCGCTGCTGGTTGAGCAGATTAAGGGAGAGGCAATGCCTCTCCCTTTTTACGTCGGATGGTTAATGTGAGTCTGGCTTTAGAGTTTGAATTATACACCATGAATGCACTACACGTGGAAGAGAGGAAATGTGAGTAACGAAATCTATCTCATAGATGGCAGTGCTTTTATTTATCGCGCATTTCATGCTGTCGCGCCACTGACAAATAGCAGTGGCTTTCAGACCAATGCCGTCTTTGGCTTTATTTCCATAGTCAAGAAGTTACTTAAAGAACGGCAGCCGACTCACGTTGCAGTTGCCTTCGATAGCCGGGGGCCGGTATTTAGACATGATATCTATGCTGAGTATAAGGCCAACCGACCGCCAATGCCTGAAGAACTTGCCGGCCAGATACCGTATATCAAGAAGGCCGTACAAGCACTCGGTTTACGAAGCTTTGAAGAAAATGATGTAGAGGCAGATGATATCATAGCCTCCGCTGCCAAAACCCTGTGTTCAAAAGGTAATCGGGTCGTTATCGTGTCAGGAGACAAGGACCTGCTTCAGCTGGTTGGCGACGACATAACCATGTGGGACCCAATGAATAATAAACTCATGGATAATGATGCGGTGGTTGCTAAATATAAAGTTTCACCGGATCGACTGCTTGATTGTTTTGCCTTGATCGGTGACAGCTCAGACAATGTCCCGGGAGTACCTGGAGTAGGTCCTAAGTCGGCGGAGAAACTAATCAATCAATTCGGCTCACTGGAAGAACTCTATGATCAGGTTGACTCATTAAAAAAATCTAAGATGAAAGAGCGATTGATCGAAAATCGCCAACAGGCTTTTCTTGCCCGCAGGTTAATCAGGCTCAAACTCGATGTTGCCGTTCCTGCAGATCCTGACGAATACCAGCTTGGCGAACCAGATGTAGATCAACTCAAGGAGCTCTACACCGATCTTGGCTTTTCCAGTCTCCTAAAAGATCTGGATAGTGGCACACCAATTCCGACTGATGGTTTTTCATTGGTCATCGATCAAGCTGGTCTAAAAGCTCTTGAGAAGGCGATTCAAGGGTCTGCAGTGCTCGCCATTGATACCGAGACAACCTCGTTAAACAGCAGAATTGCCAAATTAGTTGGCATTTCTCTGAGCATAGATACCACCACATGCTGGTACATTCCTATTGGCCATTGCCATGAAGATGGAACCATCGTAGAAACACAGCTGCCGGTCGAGGAAGTAAAACAGCTATTGACTCCCTTTCTACTGTCGTCCTCGCTTCCAAAAGTTGGGCATAATATCAAGTATGACTATGGCGTCATCAAACAAACTCTTGGGATCGAATTGGCAGGGCCACTGATCGATACGATGATAGCTGCATATCTTGCTGAGCCGGCGAGACGGTCCTTTAAACTCGATGATTTGAGCCGTGATTTCGATCTCACCCTGACCTCGTACGATACTGTAACTGCTGGGGACAAACGTGAAGATGCTTTTTCATACGTATCGATCGAAAAGGCATTTCACTATTCATGCGAGGATGTTTACAGCACCTTGGTGCTATGGGGGCACTATGAGAAATTACTTGAGCAGAAGGGACAAAAAGAATTGTTCACCAATGTGGAAATGCCTCTTGTACCTATACTTGCAGAGATGGAGTACCTCGGCATCCGGGTTGATTCCGGATATCTTGATGACTTGGAAGAACAATTCAGTGAGAAACTAAAGGCACGGGAGTCAGAAATTTATCAACAGGCTGGGCACGAATTCAATATTAATTCTCCCCAGCAATTGGGCAAAATTCTTTTCGAGGAACTCGGCCTGCCTCATGGCCGCAAGACCAAGACGGGGTATTCAACGGATATGAAAGTACTCGAAAAACTTGCAGCCAAGCATGAAATTCCTGCCCTGATCATGGAGTACCGTAATCTTGCCAAGCTTTTATCAACCTATGTTGAAAAACTCAGCCATTTGATTGATGCGGAGACCGGCAGGGTACATACCTCTTTCAACCAGACAGTAACCGCAACAGGACGGCTTTCCAGCAGTAATCCGAATTTGCAGAACATTCCTATCAGGGGGGAAGAAGGATATAAAATCAGGCGGGCGTTTGTTCCAGAAAACAACAATATATTTTTGTTTGCTGATTATTCGCAGATAGATTTGCGAGTGCTTGCGCACTATTCACAAGATCCAGCTTTGTTAACGGCCTTTCGCAACGGCGATGATATACATACGCGTACGGCAGCAGAAATCTTCTCCGTATCTCATTTGCTGGTTACTTCTGAGATGCGCCGGGTTGCAAAAAGCATAAATTTTGGCATTGTCTACGGCATGAGCAGTTTTGGTCTTTCCACGCAGTTACGAATCAGCAGAAGAGAAGCGCAAAAATTCATCGACCGCTACTTCACACTATATGCAGGTGTTAAACAGTTTATGGCAGATATCATCGATCAGGCTCGAACTGATGGGTATGTCACCACCTTACTTAAAAGAAGAAGATATCTACCGGAAATTGATGCAGCCAATAAAGTGCGTCGTCAGTTTTCCGAACGGGCTGCCATAAATACCCCGATTCAAGGTACGGCTGCCGATATTATTAAATTGGCAATGTTGAAAGTCCAGGAATTGTTGAAGCACAAAAAAAGTTCATGCCGCATGCTGCTGCAAATTCATGACGAGCTGGTATTTGAATTGACAGAAGCTGATTGCCATACTCTTAAAAAAGATATCTGTCAGGCAATGGAACAGGCACTTCAAATTGATGTTCCGCTGGTGGTGAACATGGAAGAGGGCACGAGCCTGGCCAAGTGAGACAATAGCGAGAGGCCCTGTCTGCCGGAATGGATCTCTCGCAATAATATCTTGAGAGTATCAACGTTCTTCAATAGGTTTGTAGGATCGACTGACGATACCGTCATATACCTGGCGCGGACGGCCGATTCTACTGCTCTCTTTATCTAAGTGCATCTCCTGCCAATGGGCAATCCAGCCTGGAAGCCTGCCAAGTGCAAACATGACGGTAAACATATTGGTGGGAATGCCCATAGCCCGGTAGATAATGCCTGAATAGAAATCAACATTGGGGTAGAGATTTCGCGAGACAAAATAATCATCGCTGCTCACCCGGTATTCGAGTTCTTGGGCAACATCAAGAAGCGGATCTGAAATAGACAATTCGCTGAGTATTTCGTGAGTTGCATCTTTGATAATTTTTGCTCGCGGATCATAAGTCTTATAGACACGATGACCAAACCCGTTGAGCCGATATGGATCATTTGGATCTTTTGCCATGGCGATGTACTTATCGAAGTCCTGGTTATCCGCATAAATCATTTCAAGCATTCTGATAACCGCTGCATTGGCACCGCCATGCAGGGGTCCCCAAAGAGCACTGATTCCCGCAGAAATACAGGGGTATAGTTTAACGCCAGCACTGCCAACCAGCCGCACCGTAGAGGTCGAACAGTTTTGTTCATGATCTGCATGCAAGACGAGCAATTTATTCAGGGCTGAAACCATCAGTGGCTCGATCTTATAAGGCATGTTGGGACGATCAAACATCATATTAAGAAAATTACTGCAATAGTTCAAGTCGGCTCGCGGGTAGACCAATGGGTGCCCGATATTCTTTTTATAGGAAAAAGCTGCAATCGTACGAATCTTTGACAAGAGACGTGCTGTCGTTGTCGTAAGGCCGCCATATGGATCTTCATCAAGATCCATTTCAGGATAGAAATCGTGCAGCGAGCCAACCATAGTGGACAATATTGACATCGGTGAGGCATTGGGTGGGAAGTGATCAAAAAAGTGAATCATGTCCTCGTGAAGGAGGGCAAATCTGATCATATCGTATCTGAACTGGTCGAGTTCTTCTTTGGCTGGCAGGTCTCCGGTGATCAAAAGATAGGCCACTTCGATAAAATTGCAGTTTTCAGCTAGTTCCTCAATATTATACCCACGGTATCGAA
>JABDPQ010000344.1 GCA_013042695.1 Desulfobacterales bacterium
GTTATACGGCCGTTTTGCAGATCATCATTATAATAGGGAAAGAGGTACTGGTCCATCCTGCCTGGATTATAACTTGCGGCATTCTGTTCCATAAAAATGCATATCTGATAGAAGTAGAGCGCCTGCAGGGCCTCCCGAAATGTTCGAGCCGGGTTGGCCGGCACATGGCTGCAGACTTCAGCAATCTCAAGCAGCTCAGTCTTTCTCTTGACGTCTTCTTCTAGGGCAGCGAGTCGGGCTGCCTCCTGGCTATAACGATGAGCCAGTAATTGCATACCATCCGCAACAATCAACAGGGAGGTGAGATAATAATCCTTTTCATAATCTCCCGGTACGGTGAGATCAAGTTTGGCTTTTCTTGTCTTGATCGACGCTTCGATACCGGCAAGGCCCTCGCGGATGAACCATTCGTACCCCGCTGTTGTCTCACCGAAACCGCGAACCGCCTTTCTGTTTATATAGATTACCCCGTTATCGCGCAGTTCCCGAGTATCATCGGGTATTTGCGCCAGCCATTCCTCATAGTTGGATCTCCCCCGCCAATAAGGTCTGATCTCCTGCTCAAACATCTGGCGGTCTTTCTGCTTAAGATAAAAGGGATCATACGATCGCGTAGAAATAGTGTCAAGTTCATCATTGAGCACGGACCAGCAGGTATCTGAGCAGAGAATTCCTCCACGGATTTTGCTGCCGGAACAGCCAACAATAAGTTCGCCCTCTAAAATCGTCACACTCTTTTTCTGACACTGCTTGCGGAATGCTTTGGCCTTGCGGACGACAAGGGGTTCGCCTTCTGTTTCTTGAAAGCCCTCGGTTAAGAGTCTGGCATTTTCGAGATCCATTTCCGGTCGTATTGAAACAACCCTGTCTTTCAAGCGATCTATACGACTCATGTCGTATGGCCTTTGATCTGTATCCATCACTGCACCCACTACTTTGTTAATAATTGCCTTGCCGCTCGACGTCTTAGTTGATAATAATATCCGTTACTACTTAATGCTTTACCATCATTTGCCACCAATTAATAGACTTTTGTACCTGAAGTTCTGGCAAAATTGACTTCTGAAGCCTCTCAGCCTGCCTGGTTCTTTTTCTCTGCAAGTTCAGTCCAACGTGTATACAAGGAATCAACATGGTGACGGGCATTTTCAAATTCAGTCCAGCTTTTTCCGAGTTTTAACGGATCCGTTGCCATTTCCGGTGCGTTAACACATTTTTCCAGTCTGTCCCGCTCCGCCTCAGCTTCAAGAATCCTCTTTTCTATCTCTTCGTATTCTCGCTGTTCAAGGTAAGTCAATCGGACTCTTTTCTTCTGGCTAATTCCCTTTGTTTTTTTTGCCCTGAAATCTCCGCTTATCCTGCCCTCCGCTGTGCGAGTTTCCATATCACGAAGCCATTGCTGGTAATCAGCATAATAGAGTGCCTCTCCATTTCCAAGAAAGCCGAGCAGCTGATCACAGACCCGGTCGAGCAGGTATCGGTCGTGCGTGACCAGAACAAGCGCTCCCCCAAAGTCCATCAAGCTCTCTTCTAAGACATCCAGAGAGCCAATATCAAGATCATTAGTCGGCTCATCAAGTAAAAGCACATCGGCTGGTTGACGCATCAGGTCGGCAATTAAAATCCGTGCCTGCTCACCCCCGGATAATTGAGCCACCGGCGTCTCAAGCTGGTCCGGTTTGAACAGGAAACGTTTTGCCCAAGACACTACGTGAAGTGATCTGCCCTGGAAATTCACCGCATCCCCCTCTGGTGCAAGGGCCCTCTTCAGCGTAAGTGTTTGATCAAGCCCTAAACGATTCTGGGAAAAGCTGACGATTTTAAGCCCCGGGGCCGTATAGAAGGTACCGCCATCCGGCCAATACCGCTGATCAACGGCAGATGCCAGAAGTTGCATCAGGGTCGACTTCCCGCTGCCATTGCGGCCGACGAGTCCGAGCCTGCTGCCAGGTGACAGCGTCATATCTATATCGGAGAAAAGCAGCTTGTCACCATAACTTTTACAGATTTTCTTTGCTTCCAACAGTTTTTTAGTCTTGCGGCCGGTTGCCGAAAAATCGATAGATACTGAACCGCTGGCTCGATTTCGTTGTCTCACCTGGCCCAACTCATCCTGCAACCGGTATGCTTCGCCAACCCGATAGCGCGCTTTTGTCGTTCTCGCCTTTGGCCCTCTTCGGAGCCACTCAGTTTCAGTTTTGACTCTATTTGTCAGTCTTTCTTCCAATTGATTTTGCTGTTCAAAAAAAAGATGACGGCGCTCCAAAAAGTCCGAATAACTGCCGGCAACCTGGAATGATCCGGTGGGGTATACACGGGATAATTCAACAACCCGGTTGACACTGTTTTCCAGAAAGCGCCGGTCATGGCTTACCAGAACAAAGGCTGCCGGAGTAACAGAGAAGGTACCGTTCAGCAGCTTCTCCAGCCAGATAATCCCTTCAATGTCTAGATGATTTGTGGGCTCATCCATGACGAGTAGATCGGGCTCAACAACCAACGCTCTGCAGATCGAGAGTCGTTTACGCCACCCGCCTGAAAGATGCTGCACCGCTGCATCAGGAGTATAAAGCTCTGCACGGCTGAGTATGGCCTCAACTCGACGCAATTTTTCATCTTCGCCAAGCACCACTGCTGTCATGGCTTGCATCAGATTTTCCCTGCAACTGAGGTGATCTTCAAATTGATCTTCCTGGGCAAGATAGCTGACGGTAAGGTGCTTTTGTTTGAGAATCTGTCCATCATCTTCATCTTCAATGCCGCAGATGATCTTAAGCAAGGTAGATTTCCCAGACCCGTTCGGACCTATCAAGCCAATTTTATCGCCAGGCCTGATGACGAGGCCGATATCAGAAAACAGCGTCTGAGCACCGAAGGCCTTTGCGAGTGATTTGCAGGAAAAAAGATATGGCATAGCAGAAGACAAAATGTGGAGTGTAATAGGCAGGTTCCAGCGCCCTTTTTTGTTGAAAGATTTACCCCTTAAGGGTATAAGCAGTACAATATGACCGAGCAGGGAATCCTGAACCTACAAATGCAGCCCGCACATCTTACTGGGAGCCGCCTCTTTTAACAATAGTTTTGGATGTTTTGTTATGAGTGAACGATTCCACATTATCATTACCGGCGATAGCGGACGATCAACATCGCTTCAGGTATCGAAAAAGAAATTCTATTTCACTACTGCATTTACCTTTTGTTTTATTATCGCCATCTGTGTCCTAAACTATTTCACCATTGGGAGCTTTTATAGTAAAAAGCTTCTCTCTAAAAAAGTTGATAAACTCCAGATGAAGCTCGATCAAAGCGAGACAGCTCTTGGGAATTATATCTCTGAAATTACTCATCTCAAACAACAGCTCGACCAAGAGATTGCGGCTCTGGAATATGAGCGTGAAACTCTCCTTGCAAACCAAAGCGCTGAAATAGCTCAACTCAAACAGCAACATGGTCAAGTGATTGCTGCCCTGGAATTTAAGCATGAGACCTTGATTGCAGATCAGAAAGTAGCGTTTGATTTGAAGAATACCACCCTGCAGCTCGATAATATCAAAATAGTATCTTCTGCGGTCAATGACCTCAACGAACGCAGCGAGCTCATAGAATCTGTCATGGAGACCATTGGCATTCGGCTGAAAAAAGCCAAAGCGCAGCAAAATAGCGGCGGCCCATTTATCCCGGACAAAGAATTATCCTATGACAATCTTCTACGGCAGGTTGACGATTATCTGGAAACCATTCGCACAATACCACTTGGCAGACCAGTGGGCGGCAGGATATCTTCTCCTTTTGGTTAGCGAACCGATCC
>JABDPQ010000110.1 GCA_013042695.1 Desulfobacterales bacterium
GCCCATGACCTCCACAACCATCACTCGATCATGAGATTTAGCTGTCGAATGTAATTTATCAAGAGCATTAGTAGCAGTGGAAACAGCAGTGTCAAACCCAAAAGTTCGGTCGGTTATTTCCAAATCGTTGTCAATCGTCTTTGGCACCCCAATAACCCGCATCCCCAGCTGCGTAAACCTATGAGCGATCTCCAAACTACCATCACCTCCGATGGCAATATGACAATCAAATCCCATACGTTTATAGTTTCGCATAATTTTATCGGAAACATTAACGACCTGTATCTCACCGGCAAGGTTTTCTACCGGTCGAGAGAAAGGATTCCCCTTGTTGGTAGACCCGAGTATCGTTCCACCGGTCGCATAAATCCCTTCAACATCGCGTGGCATGAGTCTGATCATTTCATCAAAATCAAGAAATCCACCATAGCCGCTCTTACTTCCATATACTTCCCAGCCACGTCGATAGCATGCATGAACAACTGCGTAGATCACGGCATTAAGTCCCGGCGCATCACCACCACCAGTTGATATTACAACTTTTTTCATGATATAGCCTCAGTTAGCACGGATTTAGTCTTCAACCAATACAATGGAATTGTCATGTTGTCCTTACCCACTGTGCACAATATATGCATACCATTGCTTAGATACTAGCATCATGTGTTTTTCCACTTCAACAAAAAAGGATGAAATCATTCATCAATAGATACATCCACCGAAAAATACATCACCACATTTTATACTACTTAATGAGATGATTACATTTACCCAATTGACTTATTGATCTGATACGCTTATTTTGTTGACAACCATGATGTTGACCCATGCTGTGATAGCATTTACATGTCTCAACAAAGCCGACAAGACTCAATAGCGGGAGGTTTTTATGTCTTTTACTGTAACCGATCTGGCTGTGACGAAGCTCAAAGAGTATCTCAGTCAAAACAATATCGAATCTGCACTCCGCGTCGCCCTGATGCAGGGTGGCTGAGCTGGCCCCTCTCTGGGACTGGCTCTGGATGAGCCAAAAGAAAATGATAAAGTGTACGACCAGGACGAACTGACATTTCTCGTAGAGGAAAGTCTGCTTGACACCTGCGGTGCCATTAACGTCGAGTATGTTGATGCGGGCCCGCGCTCAGGCTTTGGCATCTCCTCAACGAATCCGATAGGTGGCGGTGGATGCTCCTCCGGCTCCTGTGATAGCGGTAGCTGTGGCTAATCTTACACGAAGTTATCACCACGTAAATTAGGGCGGATTTACCTTGTAAATCCGCCTTTTCTTTTCTATTTCAGTAATCCGACATTTCTGCTGTCAAAAACTTGACACCCCTCTCCAGCCGCCTTATCTTCTGCCGTGTATTCAATTTTTAATGACATTTTATTATATAGGACGATTCTAAGGCAGGAGACAAATCATGCAATTTGAAAAATTCACGCTTAAATCGCAAGAAGCTGTGCAGACGGCACAGCAGATAGCAACCCAGCACGGTCACCAGGAAATTACCGCGGTTCACCTCGCAAAAGCAATCCTGGAACAGCCAGAAGGCGTCGTCGTACCCACTCTTCAAAAAATGGGAGTAGAGCCTTCTCGGCTAGTATCGACGATAAACCAGCTCATCAGCGATATTCCCAAAGTGTCCGGTTCAGGTGCCGGTCAAGTTTATATTTCCGCAGAACTCAGAAAAGTGTTAGATGCTGCCTTTTCAACCGCAAATCAGATGCAGGACGAATATGTCAGCCAGGAGCACATCTTTCTTGCTCTGTTAAGAGAGGGTAAATCTCGTCTATCTGCTAAACTTCGTGAACTTGGCATCAGCGACAACTCTTTTCTGCAAGCGCTGATGACGATTCGCGGTAATCAGCGGGTTACCGATCCGTACCCTGAGGAAAAGTATCAAGCGTTAGAGAAATACGGCAGGAATTTAACAGATATGGCCAAACAGGGAAAAATTGACCCTGTTATTGGGCGAGACGAGGAAATTCGTCGAATTGTCCAGGTTCTGTCACGGCGAACAAAAAACAACCCTGTGCTCATCGGTGAGCCAGGTGTCGGAAAAACTGCTATTGTAGAAGGCCTTGCCCAGCGCATTGTTAATGGCGACATCCCTGCGACCTTGCAAAACAAACAAGTCATCACCCTCGACCTTGGTTCTTTGGTCGCTGGAGCAAAATACAGGGGAGAATTTGAAGACCGTCTAAAAGCAGTGCTCAAAGAGGTTATTACCCGCAGTGGAGAAATTATCCTTTTTATTGATGAGATTCATACCTTAGTCGGTGCCGGAGCTGCAGAAGGGTCCATGGATGCATCGAATATGCTCAAACCGGCACTTGCCCGGGGCGAACTGCATTGTGTCGGCGCCACAACCCTTGACGAATATCGCAAGTATATAGAAAAGGACAGTGCCCTAGAACGGAGATTTCAGCCAGTTCTGGTCCAGGAACCTGACGAAGAAGACTCCATTGCCATCCTGCGGGGAATCAAGGAAAAATATGAGATTCATCACGGTGTTCGTATTCAAGACGCGGCCACCGTTGCAGCAGTCACTTTATCCAATCGCTATATTACCGATCGTTTCCTTCCTGACAAGGCAATCGATCTTATTGATGAAGCTGCTTCGCGTCTTCGCATCGAAATTGACTCCATGCCCACCGAAATTGATACGCTGGAACGCCAGCGCATTAAACTTGAAATTGAACAGGAGGCTTTAAAAAAAGAAAAAGATAAGGCTTCTAAAGATCGATTAAACGATTTACAAAAAAAACTTGCCGATCTAAACGATCAGCTCAACGGCTTGAAGGCTCAATGGACGCTTGAGCGTGAGACGATTCAACGCATTCGTAAAATAAAGGAAACAATTGAGCAGGCCCACAT
>JABDPQ010000118.1 GCA_013042695.1 Desulfobacterales bacterium
ATGTAAGGAAAAGAAGGTTTGTCTTTTTCGAGAAACGACGAAAGCAAATGACCGGTCATGTGGTCTACACCGACGAATGGTTTGTTTAACGTAAATGCCAGAGCCTTTGCATAAGAAAACCCGACAAGCAGTGAGCCAATCAGTCCGGGGCCCTGGGTAACGGCAATCAGGTCTATCTCGTTTAAGGAAACATGAGCTTGGTCAAGGGCCTCGCGAGTGACGACAGTGATCGACTCCATATGTCGACGAGACGCAAGTTCGGGCACAATACCGCCAAATCGAGTGTGGATCATGTCCTGGCTTGAAATGACATTTGCCCGTATATACGTATCGTCTTCCAGAACTGCTGCAGCAGTGTCGTCACAGGAGGTTTCAATACCAAGTGTTAACATGTTTGAAATATGAAAATGTTGTGGTTATCAGCGGTTGTAATCACATATGGAGAAGGACGTGTTTGGCCGAAGGCAGGCTTTGCCGTCAACTGGAATTGCAAAGAAAGATTACAATTCGGCTGATGTTTCACTGCTGCCAGGGTATGAGCCGAGCCATTCGAAATAGGAGCATAATGTTTTAATTTGATCACAGCCTCTTTTGATGTGCTCCTCTTCAATGTGACCCATCATGTCGAGAAAGAACATATACTTCCAGTGCTTGCCTTTTATTGGTCGTGATTCAATTTTGGCAAGATTTATCGATTCTTCCGACAATACCGTCAGTATCTCATTAAGCGCTCCTGGTCGATCGGCCGTTCCAATGAGCAGAGAAGTGCGGTCCTTGCCGCTGTACTCAGGAGATTGTCTGCCAATGACCAGGAATCGAGTAGTGTTTCCACGGTAATCTTCAATGCCTTTGACAACAATCTGCAGTTCATATGTTTTGATTGCAAGAGAAGAAGCAATTGCACCAATATTTGGATTATTTGCAGCCATTTGAGCCGCCGCCCCTGTTGAAAATACCGGCAGGGTTGGAATGGATGGCATATTCTTTCTGAGCCATTCCCGACATTGAGCCAACGGTTGTGAGTGTGATGCAACAGTCTGGATATCCTCGATATTACCGGATCTACAAACAAGGTTATGGGATATTTCCAAACGTACTTCTCCACAAATTTGCACTTTGTATTTCATAAAGGAATCGAGCGTTGAAAATACCGCACCTTCTATTGAATTTTCTACTGGTACGATGCCATAATCAGTGCGGCTTTTTTCTACTTCTGCAAAAATATCATCGATTGATTCCATAGGCTTGTAGGCAGCTGAGTGGCCAAAATATTTAACTCCGGCAAGATGGCTAAACGTTGCTTCGGGACCTAAATAAGCCACTTCTTCTCTCTTCTGAGACAATCTGCACGTGGTTATGATTTCATGAAAAATTGATTTAAGAGCTTGTTCTGGAAATATATCGCCGCTTTTTTCAACAAGTCTCTCATAAATTTGACGCTCTCGAAGTGGATCCCATTTTGCCCGTTTACTCACATCTTTGAGTTTACCAATCTCACGAGCACATTCTATCCGTGACTTGAGCAGATCAACAATGGTGTTATCAATGGTGTCAATCTGTTTTCGAATTTCTGAAATTTCAGTATTTTTAGTTGTTGGCATCTTGAGAAAACAGTAATAATTTTAGATTGGTTAACTGATCACGGTTAAAGAATACAATACTTATGAGAAAGAAAAAAGTATGTCAAGCGGTAAAAGATTGGTATAAAAAAGAACACCTCCTCTGTTAATAAAGAAAATTATATGAATTTTTAAATAGTTAAGAAGACGCCATCCAGTTAGGTCAATAAATATGAAGACGAACAAGAACAGTAAGACATATGAAGAAATCAACGCCAAAATAAAACAGGGAAAAGCGGTAATTGTTACTGCAGAGGAGATGGTGAGCGTTGTTCAAGAGCATGGACCTGAAGATGCATGTAAAAAAGTAGATGTAGTTACAACGGGTACCTTTGCGCCGATGTGTTCTTCTGGGGCTTTTATCAATATTGGCCAAATGACCCCAACGATCAAAGCCTCAAAGGTCTGGTTTAACAAGGTTCCTGCCTATGCCGGACTTGCTGCCGTAGATGCCTATATAGGTGCCACTGAACCTGCAGAAGATGATCCTTTGAACAAACTATATCCCGGCCAATTTAAATATGGTGGAGGCCACGTTATAGAAGATCTACTCAATGGTAAAGAAATTTTTCTGGAGGCAAAAGCATATGGTACCGATTGCTATGCCGCTCGTAAAAAGAAGAAGAATGTTACGCTTGAAGATCTGCCCCACGCCTTACTCTGTAATCCGCGTAATGGGTATCAGAATTATAACTGTGCCGTAAATCTTTCTGATAAAGTGGTCTATACCTATATGGGAATGCTCAAACCAGGATGCAGAAACGCTAACTACTGCAGTGCCGGAGAACTCAGTCCACTGCTCAATGATCCCTACTACAGAACCATTGGCATAGGAACACGAATTTTTCTTGGCGGCGGGCTGGGGTATGTCACCTGGCACGGCACCCAGCATAACCCACACGCGCCGCGCGGTAAAAACGGAGTGCCGTGTCGGCCCTCAGGAACGCTCATGGTCCAAGGAGACTTGAAGCAGATGGATTCACGCTGGGTTAAAGGGGTATCAATTCTTGGCTACGGAACATCTCTTGCAGTAGGTCTTGGTATTCCGATACCTATATTAAATCCTGAAATTGCTGCTTCTACCGGGGTCAGTAACCGTGAACTTTATACCCAGATCGTTGATTATGGGTATGATTATACCAATGGCATTGCTACAACCTATGGCCAGGTAAGTTATGCCGAGCTCAATAGCGGCACCATTTCAGTTCAAGGGAAAAACATCATAACCGCTCCTTTATCCAGTATTTCCAAAGCACGAGAAATTGCCCTGCTCCTCAAGGGTTGGCTGCAAAAAGGATTATTTACACTCGGGAAACCAGTAGAAACTTTGCCAAGCGTTGATCCCAACAACCACCGTTCAAAAGCGTAAAGCAAACAGTTCAGCAGCTGATCAAGAATGTATGCAACTGTTATCACGTCTTGGTTGCTTATTTGGGCGGTGATTATGCAAGCGTCTATGGATGGGGTTTGCGAGTAACGCACATTGGTGCAGACGCAGGGCTCTCTAATATATGGCTTCTAGCTAACTCATGGTTTGCATCCTGCATTGCTCACAATTGGTTAAGAGATGTCGATGCGTTGAGAGGCATTGAAAAAAACAAACATTTACTCACCCCCCATTATTTTCATTGCTATTGTGTGAAAAAACCTCAAAATTATGTCAATCATACGAATCAAGAGTCATATTTTTTGAGAATAAATAACCGTAATTAAATAAGAAAAATGTATGATTGTTTTCTAATGTGGGGTTTTAATAAGGTGTCGCTGGATATATTCGGTCGTTTATGATTTACAAAAATATCTGCCATTCATACTGTTTTAGTTGATTTAGTGCTTGATTATGGTCCATGTTTAAATTATGCTATCTCTGCCTAACGTTGTCAAAGCCCGAATATAAAGGATTGTAGGGTAAAAATGCATGCTTGTTTTATTTAGTAAAGTATGCTTTTTTTCTTTTGACAATTTTCACGAGCTTGATTAAAGCATCCGTATACGAGAAGAATAGGGGACAGTGCGCCACCGCCTGTTAAAAAAGCAAAGAATGAATCAGCAGGGAGGAATTCATGAACAAAAAGGAACTCATCGAAAGTATCGCAGGGGCCGCCGACATCAGTAAAGCAGCAGCAGAG
>JABDPQ010000126.1 GCA_013042695.1 Desulfobacterales bacterium
CGAAGCTTGGCGTTTTTGCAGATTGTCTATAGTTCCTGCTTCCAGATCGTTTACTTTCTTGTTGAGCATTCGTAATTGATAATGGATTTTGTTGAGTTCGTCTTGCGAGGCGCACTGTACAAGAAAAGGAGACACTGCCAGGACAACGAGAAGTGTTACGATGGTTTTTTTCATAGCATGTAGGTGTAAAAAGTATTGAGGGTTATTAATAGTTTTTGACAGCCCAGCGAGCATATGTTTGGCTTCCAGGAAAGGAGAAAAGCATTCGCTGGTAATTTCCGTTTTTCATTATTCCATATATCTTGTGACCATTGCCATCCCTTTTTGCAAAAATAATCTGATTACCGTCTGGAGACCAGGAAGGTGATTCATGATGAGCTTGGTCTTTGGTTATCTGCACTGATGAATCTGGTTCAAATGGATTGATTGTGCAGAGTTGATATATGCCACCACGTAAACTGGAATAAACGATAAGGTTTTCTTTTGGTGACCATGATGGCTCAGCATTCTCAGTCCCATCAAAAGTGAGTCGCTGAACGTTTCCAGAAGCAATCTCCATGCGATAAAGTTGTGGTTTACGACTTCTATCGGAGACAAAAACCATAAATTTACCATCAGGAGAAAAGGTTGGAGACACATTGATGCCCGAGCGTTCAGTAAGTTGTCGGATAATCTTTCCCTGGCGATTAATGATAAAAAGATCGGGATTCCCATTAACGGAAAGCGTTACAATCATTGTTTTGCTATCTGGCGACCAGGCTGGGGCTAGATTCATGCCTTTTCTGCGTGAGATGGCCCTGGTTGTTTTAGCCTGCCTGAGGTCGGTAATATATAAGTTCTGATTACCGCTGTGATATGAGGTATAAGCCAGAAAATTTCCGTCGGGCGAAAAGCGAGGAGAAACAATAAGGCTGCGATGCCTGGTAACCTGTCTAAGCTTTTTGCCGAGAATGTCAGTTACAAATACTTCCTTTTCTCTTTTATTTGGAGGTTGCGAAACAAAAGCGATTTGAGACATTGCAACGCCAGTCTGTCCGGTGAGTTCTTTGATCACAGCATCGGTAAACCGATAGATCATGACATCTGTTTGATTGGAAGGACCTTTATATGACTTACCAAGAATCATGTCTTGAGTAGACACATCAAGCAATCTCATTTCTACTGCAATCTGATCTTTTGATATCGCATACCGCCCCATAACTGCATAGTCAGCTCCCAGGCTTTTCCAATCATCTCCAGCTGATCCGATAGGGCTCTCTGAAACAACAATATCAATTATTCCATGAAATTTTAATGCTTGTGACAGCGTTTTGGAAAGATTGCGGCCAAATTGCTGTTTGCCATTATCGAGATCATTATTTTGAAACCATGGAATAGCAAAAATGATTTTTCTGGCATCAGGCGATGTAATATCCAGATAAACACGCTCACCATTTACCGGCGAAGAAATAAACAAGATTGAAGCGAATATTGCGAGAATACGAGCTGATAAATATACGTTCATAGATGGATGTCTGGTCATTATTTTAAACTATTGGATACTTCCCGGCCTGAAGCGCAGACCGATTTCGTATTGCCTTTTTTTCAGTGCTGGCGGTATGGCTGGCAGCGGGTTAGCATTTTGCAACGTTTTCCTGACGAACTGATCAAACGTAGGGTCTTGGGATCGTTCCTCAAAGAATTGATTTTTTATGGTTCCATCTTGAGCAATTGTGACGATAACAACTGCTTGCAGCGATGGATCCCACGGTCTGAATTCCGGCAGAGCCCAAAACTGACTAACCCGATTAATAATCGAAGAATAGTATTGCTTCTCAAGCACACTAAATGTTCCGGAACTACCCGAAGCATTGCGACTGCTTCTTTGTGCCTGAGATGGTACCTGACTCTTTATTTGATCCAGCTGCTGTTCCAAAAGTTTTTGTTGACGAGCCGCTTCCTCAGCCGCTAAGCGGGCTTGTTCAGCGGCAATATTTTCAGCCTGAATTGCTTCGGCAATCTTTTCTCGTTTAAGCTTTTCTAATTGTTTTTGTCGCGCAATATCAGGTGTCTTTTCTTTTAGTTTCTTTTTGATCTTTCGTTTCAGCGGCTTTATCGACACCGCCTTGGTTGGAACAGGAACGGGGTCCAGCTTGACCGGCTCAGCGATAGCAGCAATTTTTTTGGCTTTTACTGGTTTGGCTTGAGGAGGTGGAGTGGTTTCTGGCAACGGTTGTGGCTGCGCAACCTCCTGTTCTATTGATGGCTCACTAATATTTATCAGATTAACGGTATAGATATCTTCGAATTTAGGTTTGGATCTAAAAAGTCCAGGAACAAAAACAATACTTAAAGCAAGTACTATATGGAATCCAACCGCCAGGTTGAGTGGCAGCACCCAATTATCATAGCTATCGTATGTCACACTATACTGC
>JABDPQ010000130.1 GCA_013042695.1 Desulfobacterales bacterium
GGTCCAGGCTGCCTCTGATTATGAAATAATGCTTATCTGCCGACTTTTTAAATCCCTTTTCAATAAAAGGGACGAAATCTTTTAGAGTTGTTCTATATTTAGATAAGCACTATTTTTTCTACAATCATCTTTTTGGAGCATTGAAGAGCAATTGGTTTTGCAAAGACAAATTTTCTTTGGTGGAAGGCTTATGAAATTTGCTTATACGAGAAACTAATGTTGCTCATATATGATCCTGGACCCCCCACATCTAATGGTAGGCAATCATGAGTGGTGATTTTGACCAAAAATCTTCTGTAAAACAAATACAGCAGCGCTTTGATCATGATGTCGAGCGTTTTTCAAATTTAGAGACTGCGCAGACAGCGACAATTGATGCGCCGCTGACCATGGAGTTAATTACCCAGGCGGCAATCAGATCGACCAGAAAAGTCCGTCGTGTGTTGGACATAGGCTGTGGTGCAGGCAACAATAGTCTGAAACTGGCGCAGTATGTTTGCCCTTTTGACTGTGATCTCATCGATTTGAGCGAGCCGATGCTGCAAAGGGCTCGTGAGCGAGTCTCAGCTATTAACAGCGGAGTAATCAGAACCTTTCAGGGAGATTTTCGTGAAGTTGAGTTGCCTGATGGCAGCTATGATATCATCCTTGCTGCTGCTGTTTTACATCATCTGCGTGATGACCGGGACTGGCGGATAGCATTTCAGAAAATTTACCGCCTAACCGCTCCGGGGGGCAGCGTCTGGATTACGGATCTTGTTTCCCATCAATACAAACCCGTCCAGTTACTCATGTGGGAGAGATATGGCGATTATCTCTGTTCTTTAAACGGAGAAAACTATCGGGATAAGGTTTTTGCCTATATCGACAAAGAGGATTCCCCTCGATCAGTTATGTATCAGCTGGATCTGTTGCGAGATGTGGGGTTTGAACACATTGAACTACTGCACAAGAACTCTTGCTTTGCCGCATTTGGTGCAATAAGGGCAGAGTGATACTGCAAAAGGCTCATTCATTAGAAATTGGGGTGAATGCCGCCTTATCGTCTTCGAAATGCAAGGCTAACAGAAGAACTTCAAGGCTCTTTTCCAGATTGGCAAGTTGAGGCTGGGAGAGTTTTTGCAGGGTTGAACTCAGCTTCCCTTGTGGCGGTGATGGAGCGTGAGAAAGGAGCTTGGTACCCTTTTGGGTTGGATAGAGATGAACAGTGCGCTGATCGGTTTTACTTCTATTTCTATAAATGAGTTCCCGGTCTTCGATTTTATCCAGCATATTTGAGCAGGTTGAAGGATGAATTGAGAGAACTTTTGCCAGTTGAGATACCTTTATACCCGGAGCACTCGTGATTTCGTGGAGCATCCAAAGCTTGGCGCTGCTCAGCCCACAGAGCTTTTCGACTCTTTTTGAATGTGCCTGAACTGCCTTGAAAAGAACCCGCAGTTGTTGGGTGATGGCTTGTTCGCGATGTGTTCTCTCTTTCACTAGCCCCTCATATCGATGGCATGATCTTGTCTATTAATCAATTTCGAAAAACTAATTTAGTAATATGAGTATCCTACTTCTTGAAGTAAGTAAAAAATCGGGGGGACAGATTGGACTGCTCCCCCCGATCAGCAATGCATCATTACAGACAGTTACATGGCTGCTTTTCTGGCCTCTTCGAGCCAGCTATTCCAGGTGTCTTGATTTTTAGCAATCCATTCGTCAACATGTCGCTCAATATCTTTCTGACTCTTTTCACCTTCATTCATTTTGGTATTCTGTTCGTTGATGGTACTGAGCGGAAGGTTGAATATCTCGAAGAATTTTCTTGCTGCTGGATTCTCTGCGGTAAACTTTTTATTGGCAACGACTTGAATGTCTGAAACGACAAAACCCAATTTAACGGGATCAGAAACGGCACCTTCAATGCCGCCTACTTCCATACGATCCTTGCCAGCCATCTGTGATTCCTTTGGCATTATTTCTGGAACATTAATCCACATGACGTCGGTACCCGGCTTGAGCTTAAAGATGGTCCAGTTCGGCGCCCAGGTATAGAAAAAAGCTGGCTCGCCATCCTTGAATTCAGCCAATGTCGAAGCCATGCCGGCTTCATAAGCGGCTTTGACGGGGTTGATATGGTCGTCAAGATCATAGACTTTCATATGGTGAGCAATTACCTGTTCACACCCCCATCCGGGAGGGCAGGCGGTAAGATCAGCTTTTCCATCATTATTCTTGTCAAATGCCTTTTTTACCTCATCACGTTTAAAATCATCGAGCGACTTGATATTAAATTCTTCAACATGTTTTTTTGAAACGAGATAACCCTGTAAGCCGCCTGCCTTCACTACATAGCCAACTTTTTCAGCTTTGTCATAAAAGCCCTTCGGCAATTGTCCATCATGATTTGGAAACCAACCGTTTGTCCAATAATCCACATCACCGAGAGAAACGGTTTTATAAAATATCGGGTTCTGCAGATCCTTAGGTTTGTTGACATCATAGCCAAGCTCACCCAAGCCTCTGCGGACGAGTGCTTCCTGGAAAAATCCGGTATTCCACGTAGCCCGGGCCGGTTTTACTTTGACCCCGGCACCAGGTTTGTGTCCATCAGCTTGTGCCAACACAGCACCGGTAAAGATAATTGCGGTTAGCGATATTCCTACTACTATTTTTTTCAACATCTGATATTCTCCTCTAGGTTTTCTTTTGAGTTCCCAGTGATTGGGTAATTCGATCAAGTACGATAGCAACAAGAACGATAGCAAGCCCTCCGATTGTCGCAAGACCTATATCAAGTGTGTTCAGTCCCAGAACAACCGGAGCTCCAAGACCTCCCGCGCCAATGAGTGCAGCAATTACAACCATTGACAGGGCCATCATGATTGTTTGATTCAACCCTGCCATAATTGTTGGCAACGCCAGAGGGATCTGCACTTTTAGCAGCACTTGCCATCCGGTAGCTCCAAAGGCAAGCGCTGCCTCAACGAGTTCCGGGTGGACTTGGCGGATACCTAAATTAGTGAGTCTGATGATAGGCGGCAGAGCAAAAACAATCGTAGCCAGCACGCCAGCCACATTGCCGATGGAAAAAAGCATGACGATGGGCACCAAGTAGACAAATGCAGGAGTCGTCTGCATTGCATCAAGCAGTGGCCGCAGTGCAACATCAAAGCGATCGCTTCGCCCAGCACAGATACCTACTGGAATGCCGACAATCGTACAAAACACCACCGAACAAAGTACCATGGCAAGGGTTACCATGGTATCCTCCCATAAACCAAGCAGACCGATAAATACCAGTGTTACTATGGTAAATAAGCCTAGCCTGATACCTGACGCCCGCCAGGCGGCCAGCGCGAGAATCAGAATGATAATGATTGGGGGTACTGCCACCAGTCCGTTTTCAATCCCGGACAGGGTAACTTCAACGGGCCATTTGATGGCTTGGAAAAACCAGCGATATCCTTCAACCAGCCAGTCAATAAGACTTGTTATCCAGGTATCAAGTGGTATGACTTTTTCATCAAAACTAAACATCTATTATACTCCTGACATGGTTGTGATTGGGTGATTACTGCTCAGCATTAGTTGCAGTCTCGGCCCGATGCAGTGTGCGTAAAAAACGATTTTTGGAAACGACACCGCGGTAAACATTGTTTTCGTCCACTACCGGTATGGGCCATATATGGGAGGCAACAGCAGGAAGAAAGTCTTGCATACTATCACTATCTTGCACTGCCTGAGCTTCTTTGATAAATGCATCTTTAATATTGCTGGCTCCTGTCTCAATGGCAG
>JABDPQ010000137.1 GCA_013042695.1 Desulfobacterales bacterium
ACCATGCGAGAGGATGGATTTTCGGTCAGGTACGTAGAAATAGATTCTGCCATAGCCTCATCCCATAACGATTGTGCCTGGATAAAGCCACTCAGCGACCCGGAAGTATGTACCTGGCCGGCGTGCATTTCATGACTATCTGTTAATCGCTCGACATATCCTGGCAGATCAAGTTGGCGATCAGCTGGTAATAGGCGTAACTGCTCGGATGTGAGTGTGTCAGTACCTCCTGAGGTGAACACTTTGTTGACAATTTCACGGTCGATATTGAGTCCGATCACGGGTATCTGGTGTTTTCTTGCGTAAGCAAATATGGGTCTGAATAAGCGGTAATCATAACGCCAAACATCATAATATCTCGAATCCCTTAAAAATTGAGACTCCTTTTCGGCCGTCTTGTTTATGTAATTATTGAGTGCTTTCTGGCTTGATTGAGGAAACATTTCCATGCCAATGGCCATGTCAGGGTCTTTCTGATGCAATGCTTCGATAAGCATCAATTGGAGGAGATGATCAGCACGAGAGGTATGTGTTTCCCCTATATAAATGACTCGGTAATTGCTGAGGTGATTGACAAGCGTGTCAAAATCGTTGAGCCCTGAAAGAGCAAATCCAGATGGTTTGGGCTCAATGGTGGCGCGAATGCCATTGTCTGCCGGTACGGTTTTTTTGTCAATTAGGCGGCCTGATAAAAAATGCAGGTAGGAATATTTTCCATAGTGACTGAGTCGCCGAACAACGGCTTCAGTCTCTTTTCTCTGATGAGATGAGAGAAGTGCAATAAGCTTATTTTGATTGAATGGGTTGAACCGCAGTTCAAGGGTAAAGCCGTTGTCGGGATGGTTGGGTTTGGCTACGATGGTGCGAGAAACAGGACCATCAATGCCAAGAAATATAAGTGAGTTATCAATAATATTCTGCTGAGTAAGGTCGGCAGCCTTGGTTACCTTCCAGGAGTAGCGAGACGCCAGATTTAAAAATGGTTCATAGATAGCCGTTTGACTCTCGTCTGCCATTATCACAAGTGTGTCTTTTGCTCCCATGAGCTCGGCCCAAACGGGATAACGTTCACTATGGTCGAGGCTGCGCATGATATCGAAGTAAGGGTCTACAATCAATTCCACCGGCAACGAATCCAATTCCAGCGTGATGTCTGTCTTGGACCTATTGATCAGGCGCGAAAAATCTTGGCGGCCTGTTACGGTATTTACAGAAAGCGGCACCAGCAGTTCAAAAGGTTCTGTGGTTTGCTGTTCCAAAGTGAAACTGAGCTTTGTCGCTTCTGGAGTATTACGTGTGATGAGATTGGTGAGCGCAAGTGAAGGTAGCTCTGTCCTCGTCAGGCGCTGTTGGAAAAAGTGCTCCAAATTCTCAGAGGACTCTTCCTCGAAGAGGTTCTGCAGGTCATTCCAAGAGGCTGATGTACCCTTAAATTCAGTATACAATCTGCGAATAACCCGCCAGAATGTTTCATCGCCCAGCCGATTATAGAGCTCATGAAAGAGCATGGCTGAGCGTTGGTAGCCAACTGCTCGTGACGGTCGGTTTGATATGCTGTTATGACCGCCGGCAATAAACTCCTCTAGCGGTGGTGCGGTATCATCGACATAGCTCAGGTATGACAGAATGGCTTCTCTCCGAGCAGCCGCACCTTCGCCAGCATCTGCTCGATAGGCCATATCTGCAATATATGTCGTTAGACCTTCACTCCAATTTCCCGAGGAAAAATCGACATCAACACTATTGCCAAACCAGGAATGCAGTATTTCGTGGCCAAGAGATGTTTGCCTGATAAATGGCAGCCGGATAACTTGTTTTCCAAGCAGCGTAAAGGTTGGCAGTCCATAGCCAGTTGGGTTAATGTTCTCGACGATGGCATAGTAATTATACGGAAATGGGCCAATACTGTCTTCATAGCGGATAATATAGTCTGCAGCAGAGTCAAGATACGCTTCTGCCAGGGCCTGGTCTTCTGCAAAAAAGAGGGTATATACCCGCAACCCAGAGCGAACGAGCTTTGATGTCTCCACATAGGGAGCCGCTGCAAAGGTGAGTGCTTGAACTGGCTGGGAGAAAGTAAATGCAGCCAGACCCTCCGGTGTTGTCTCGACAAAATCATCCGATTCACTGATTGCTTTAAATCCGGCAGGAACCTTCGCGGAAAGTGTGTAGGTTGCCTTCTGGTCAGGAATAGGATGCCAGGATGAAGTTAGAACGATGGCCTCCTTGGTGATCAGGTTTTGAAAGCCGTTTTCAACAGATTTTTCATAGGACAGCAATAACGTTCGCTCATCGTTTGAAGCTGGAATATAAAGAAATTTATCCTGGCTCATGGCAACAGGAAGATTTTCCTGTCCCGGGTAGTTCATGAACGCGGCTGTAATCACAAGACCGGTCGTATAAAATTTATAATCTTGTTCTTCAGGTATGCTTATTTTTGCAGTTCCCCGGATTAGTCTGTTTTTAACCTCAAATGAGACGGCAAGGTCAATGTGTAGTGTTTCAGACTCAACAGAAGCGACTGAAGAAGTATGGGTTCCAGTGATGCAGGTAATTGCAATTACCAGGCTGCAGGTTGAAAGAAAAAATAATTTTGACATCGGCTGCTCTTTACATGTATGAAATTCAGACTATTGTCGGTTAGTGTTAACTGTCAATTAGCCTACTTATAATCACAATGATTACAGATGTTAATTAAAACCGTTTTATTGCTGTCGGGAAGGTGAGGCCGGCATATATGAAAGTGAAGGCTGTCGGCATCAATGCACGGTTTACCCACTCCTGTCTGGCGTTGTTTTATATTCGCCATGAGCTTGAAAAGAATATTCCTGAAGCCCATGTCGAGATTTGTCAATACACCATTAACGACCCTTACTATACAACCATCCAGAGACTGGCCGATGGAGACCCAGACCTCATCTTTTTTTCTGCGCTCATCTGGAATAGTGATCTTGTTGAACGACTCGTCGAAGATTTACTGATAATGAGTGACTCCTTTCATCTCGTCATTGGAGGTCCACAAGCAGAAATTGTTGGTTCACACTTTGCTTTTTCTAAAAGGGTAACCGTGTTTGTTGGAAACATTGAAGTTGCCGGAGGTCTGTTTTTCGAGGACCTGCAAAAAAGAAGATTACAAAAACAATACAATGCCTCGTTTCTGAAGACGCCAAAGAAACAGCTCGATTTTCCGTATAGACCGGAGGATTTTGCAGAGGGATTAAAAAATCGTCATATATATTACGAATCATCTCGGGGATGCCCGTTCTCCTGTACATACTGTCTCTCTTCATCTGAAAAAGGATTGTTTCACAAACCGCTTGACCAGGTATTTGCCGAACTGCTGGCTATTCTTTCACACCGTCCTAAAGTGGTGCGCTTTCTTGATCGTACTTTTAACGACAAGCCTGAGAGGGCTCTTGCTATCTGGGAATTTTTACGCAATAACGGCGAGCAGACGCTGTTTCACTTTGAAATAGCACCTGATCGCTTTTCAGAAGAGATGTTTTCCTTTCTGCGCACGGTATTGCCGGGACGATTTCAGTTTGAGATTGGCATTCAATCAACAAACCCTGATACACTGTCAGCGATAAATCGCCCGATTGATCCGGGTTTAACAAAGCGGACGGTTGCAAGATTACGGGCAATGGAGAATATCCATCTGCATGTCGATCTCATTCTTGGGTTGCCGTTTGATACGGTAGAGACTTTTTACCGCTCATTTAATGATGTATTTGGCATGCAGCCGCACTATATCCAGATGGGGCTTTTGAAACTTCTGCCGGATACCATAATTAAACAAACAGCAAAAGATGACGGTTATCTTGCGAGTACTTCTCCGCCATATGCCATTTTTGCCAGCCGCTGGCTTTCTGCAGCAGACGTGCGCCAGCTCTACTGGTTTTGTGAGTGCGTGGAAAAATTTATTAATAATCGATATTTTATGATGTTTTGGCAACATATGGCTCAGGCTGATAATGATATGGCAGCCTTTTTCATGGAATTAACAGACCGGTTTGCTAAGCCCGGTTATCTGTGGATGGCTGCCACGCAAGAAACTCTCAGCTCGTTTTTGTATGATCTGGCAGATACCCTAGATGATGTCAAACGTGCACGGGAACTGCTCATATTTGATTGGCTTCGCTGTGGTCATCGCTTCCTGCCAGACCACCTCAAAGACCAATATTCGGGAAATGATCTGCGACGCCTGCTGTATCAGAAACTGCCTGCTGAGATTCCGGATCTGTATACAAAATCAGGGCGGGCCACATTTTTGAAGACATCAGTTTTCCATCTATTTTCTCGCGAGGTTCTTGATTATCTGGGTCATCAGGTGGAATCCGAACAAGGCATCGTTTGTTTTTTGCAGAAAAGAGAGAGGAGTGTTAACCGGTTGAATCAGATTAAAGTGCTATCATCATACGATGATTGAATTTTGATCAGGATTTTTTATCGTGCTGCGATTACTTCCTTTTGCAAATTGTACAATTGACTAAATATTATTCAGAGATCAAGGAGTCATTGTGTCTGTATATCGTTTGAAGAAAATGAATGTAATTTCACCTGAAGGGCTTGAATTATTGGGGAGTAATTTCTCGGTATCTGAGCAAGAGCCGGATCCTCAAGGAATCCTGGTGCGAAGTTCGGCCGTAAATACGAGTAATTATCCTTCTCTTTTGGCGGTTGCTCGAGCTGGAGCAGGGGTCAATAACATTACCGTGGAGTTGGCAACTGAACAGGGAATCTGTGTTTTTAATACTCCCGGGGCGAATGCTAGTGCCGTCGTTGATTTGGTCTTCCCAATGATTGGTGTATGGCAGCGCAATATTTTCAAAGGCATCAGCTTTTGCGAGTCTCTTAAAGATGTAGATGGTATGGATGTCGCATCTGAAGTCGAAAAACGTAAATCTATGTTTCGAGGTGTTGAAATAGCCGGAAAAATACTCGCTGTTATCGGACTTGGTCAGATTGGTGTGAGGGTTGCAAACGGCGGAGCGCATCGCTATATGAAGGTTAAGGGATTTGACCCAAAGCCGGTGCTTGCCAACATTCATATGCTTTTACCTGAAATTGAAATCACGCAATCACTTAACCAGGCGATAGGTGATGCTGATATTGTCAGTCTCCATGTGCCGCTTATGGAAAAGACCAGAAATCTGGTCAATCAGGATTTTATTTTCAGAATGAAGAAAGGTGCTGTCCTGATCAACTATGCGCGGGGACCCATTGTTGATGATAAGGCAATTCTTGCCGCCCTCGATAGTGGTCAATTAGCTGGTTATATAGCAGATTTTCCGACGGCTTCACTGATTGGTCATGAGCGTGTCTTACTGACCCCGCATCTTGGGGCTTCGACCAGTGAATCCGAGGAAAATTGTGCTATTATGGCAGTTCGGGAATTGTCGAACTATCTACGCTACGGCAACATTACCAATAGTGTCAATTTTCCGAATATAGAGACGATTCCGTCTGATCTCGTTAAGGACAGGCTTATTGTCATCAATCGCGATGTGCCTGGAATGATTGCTTTTATTACCAACGTTCTTGGGACGAACAATATTAACATTGACTCATTCAAGAATGAGTCTAATGGCCGTATAGGCTACAATATCATAGATATTGAATCAGGCCTGCCCCATGATATCGTTTCAGAAATAGAAGCTGATGCGAATGTTATCAAAACTCGGATAATTTCCTTTGGCAATAAGCAATAAACTCCTTAGTGGTATTAATATTCATACCTAATTGGTAAAAATTATTACATAGTGTAACGTGGCGTTTTTCGGTTTTTTAGGCGATTCTAACAATGACTCATCATGAATAGTATAAAAAATTGTACTTTGTTTGCATGGAGACCCGTTTGGAATATCTTCTGATATTCGACATAACTAACCAATATTATTGTTCTATATTTTTTATTTGTTTTTCTGGTATGAGAAATGCATATTTAAAAGTGCTTTTTTATCTCTTCTCTCCTTTCTTACAAAAAAGTCGGGCTTACTCTGTGAGCTCGACTTTTTTGCGTTCAGGCACACCTGTGTTGCGATGGCTTAGGTTGTGTAACCCATGTCAGCTATGATTAAAATACTGTTAACTCGATGCCAGCGCTACGACATGCGCGTGTTAAAAGACTCTCTTGAATCCATTTGCGCTCATCTTGGATTGCCACCGACATTAACGGGACAGAAAATTCTTCTTAAACCCAATTTAATTAGTGGACACGGCTCATACCTGTCGTGCACCAGTGGATATCTTTTGGCAGCGCTTGCAGAGCTATTCAGTGATCATGGTGCTCATATTCTGCTTGGCGATTCGCCGGCGTTTGGCAGTGCCGAATCTGTCTTAAAAAAACGGAAAATCGAGTCACTTATCAGTCGGTTTGATATCGAACTTGTCGAATTTATAACTCCGGTGAAAATGGTTTTGGCGCATGATTTCACCATCACTGTTTCAGCTGAAGCGCTTGCATGTGATCTTTTTGTCAATATTCCTAAAATCAAGGCGCATAAACAGATGTTTATCACCTGTGCCGTGAAAAATCTGTTTGGCATAGTACTTGGCATGAGGAAGGCTCTTGCCCATTTGAAACATGGTTCAACTCACCTCAGGTTTGCCGATTTAATGCTTGATTTAATAGCCCTTTTGCCTGCCAATATATCCATTGCTGATGGTATAGAGGCAATGCACCGAGATGGACCGATTGGAGGAGATCAACTTGATCTTGGCTGTCTGGCAGGTGCCGACGATCCTGTTGCCATGGACACGGCAATACTTCAACTCCTGGAACTGGACATGAACAAGGCGCCTATTTGGCAGGCTGCTGCAAAGCGTGATATGCCTGGCAGCAAGGTAGACAACCTGATATATCCGCTCAGAAAACCAGAGGAATTTCATGGTTCAGGCTTCATCGCGCCTGATATCCTTTATCCCGTTCCATTTAATCCAGCACGATTTATGCTCAGCAGTGCAAGGCGAATATTCCATGCTGCTCATCGCTAGGGGTGAGACTGCAGAATTAGGGTGCTATCAGAGGTGCCTATGGAGCAGTGAGTCTGGAAAATTATCAGATACCGTACTCAAAACGTTGTATGTATTGTCATTTATCGATATATTCTGCTCTGAAAGAACAAGATTAACAGCCAGATGGCAATCTATCTTACCCAGCGTTTCACCAGAGACATCATTTAACAGGAAGAAAATATGTTTAATTTAGCCGGGCGTGTTGCCCTGATAACTGGAGGTTCCCGGGGGATTGGCAGGGCAATAGCAATTCGTCTTGCTGAGCATGGAATGGATGTCATCGTCAACTATGTAAGACATCGGCATGACGCCCAGGTTACTGCGTCTGAGGTGGAAAGATTTGGCCAGCGTTGTCTCATTGTCAAGGCCAATGTTGCTAAGGAAAAAGATACCAAAGCGATGTTTGATGCAATTCGAGAGGAATTTGGTTCTCTGGATGTGTTAGTCAGCAATGCCGCGTCAGGTGTGCTAAAGCCTGTATTAGAATTAACTGAGAGGCATTGGAACTGGTCCATGGATATTAATGCACGGGCATTACTCAGCTTAGTTCAGCTCGGCTTACCCCTCATGAAAGAAGGGTCTCGGGTGCTCGCCGTCTCAAGTCTCGGATCGATTAGAGCCATTGAAAATTATGCAACCGTAGGGGCTTCAAAAGCAGCCCTTGAATCGCTGGTCAGGCATCTTGCCGTAGAGCTCGGTCCACACGGAATTTTGGTCAATACGGTTAGTGCAGGCGCAGTAGATACAGATGCTTTAAAAAAGTTTCCAAACCGAGAAGAAATTCTTGAGAACGCTTTAAAGCGAACTCCCCTTGGCAGACTGACCACTCCAGATGATGTCGCTGATGTAGCTCTTTTCCTGTGCAGCAATCTCTCGAATATGATTCAGGGACAGGTGGTAACGGTTGATGGTGGCTATGCCATAACAGGCTGAGAAACGTCTTCCATCTTGGATTTTCCGAGCTTCATTGATGTCCTTCTTATGATCAACAAATCCCATACTATGTCAGCTGTAGGATCTAACCTGATATGCCCAGGGC
>JABDPQ010000347.1 GCA_013042695.1 Desulfobacterales bacterium
GCGTAAGCCCTGCTGAACCGATACTCATATCGAAAGCCTTCATGATAAAACTTCCGATGCCACCTTTAAATTGTGATGGTATTCCAGCAATATTATCGCCGGCGACTCTTCCTTGCTTATTTGCCAATGAGCCAAGTGGCGCAAAAAATTTCATCCCTGAAACAAGATTGGTAATCTCTATACAGTCACCGGCCGCATAAATGTCAGGGTCTGAGGTCTGCATATGTTCATTGACGACAATAGCACCTGTTCGTGATACATGCAGGCCAGCATCGCGTGCCAGTTGCGACCGGGGTTTTACCCCAGCTGCCATGATCACTATGTCACCTTCAATGGTTCGTTTTTCTGTGCGCACCCCGCAGGCTTTCCCCTGTTCATCGGCGATAATCTCTAGAGCAGCTTCACCCAAAAAGACTTTAATCTCATTGTCCCGCAGATGTTTCGCCAAAATTTCAGCCATCTCCCAGTCAACAAGACTCGGAAGCAGTTGCTCCTTAAATTCGACGATAACGGTCTCAACACCCCAAAGGTCTTTAAAAGCCTCTGCCATTTCAATGCCAATTGCGCCGCCGCCAATAATAATTGCTCGGCCTACCTTTCCTCTGGCAATCATATCTTTAATAGCTATAGCTTTGTGGAGATCACTGATCGTGAAGACACCACCAAAATCGGCTCCCGGAATGGGCAGGATAATTGGTTCGCTCCCGGTAGCCAGCAACAAAAAATCATAGTTAATTGTCTTCTGCTGGCCCGTCTTGAGATCCTCTACCAGCACATTCTTGCTATTTCGGTCAATAGAGAGCGCTCTGGTTGACGTCAGGGTTGAAACACCTTTGGCTTTCTCAAAAAAGTGTTCATCTCGAAGCATATGAAAACTGGTGGAACGGAGCTCTTTTTCATCTGCAACATCGCCTGATACATAGTAGGGTATTCCGCACCCTCCATAGGAAATCAGGCTGTCTTGGTCTATAAGTACAACCTCTGCCTCCGGATCGAGCCGCTTCACTCTCACGGCCGCCTTTGGTCCGGCAGCAACAGCGCCAATGACAACCACTCTGTTCCCCATGATCTTCACCTTTTAATTTATCTGCATAACAAACAAAAAAACTTTCCAGTTGTTTGCATATGAACACTATACAGTCTTTCTTTTCAACTCTCTTTCGATAGTTTATGCAGGCAAAGTCGGTGCCGACCATCAAAGAGATGCCGCTCTATCATCATGATTGAGCAGAAAACGCCAAATCCGGTTCCTGCCGCTATGAGAAACATGATCAACAGCTGATATTTTACCGCCTCAACAGGTGGCGTGCCCCCAAGTATCTGCCCTGTCATCATACCTGGCAGACTCACCAGTCCGGCAGCAGCCATTGAGTTGATCATTGGAATCATGCCGGTTCGCATGCAATCCATTCTCAGATCAGCTATAGCCTGTCTCCAGGTTTCACCGAGCATGAGCCGTTGTTCGATAATTTCCTGCTGCTCATAGAAGAGACTGGTCATCCGATCTGTAGCCAAGGCAACACCGGTCATTGTATTACCAAGCAGCATTCCTAAAAAAGGAATAGCATACCGCGGCTCATACCAGGGATCCTGCTGAAGGATAACGAGAAGAGCTAAAAGAGTGACAGAAAATGAAGAAATGAACATTGAACCGACACCGACTCCAAAGCCAAAAAATCCTCTGATTTTTCTCTTCAGTCTACTACGCACTTCTCTTCCTGCAGCTGTTAGCATTACCAGGGAAATCAAAATAACAAGCCATAGATTAGAGTTGGCAAACAGTGCTTGCAGAACCAGGCCAATCAGCAAGAGCTGTACAGTCATGCGGATACCCGCATAGACCATTTGCCGACCAAGACCAAGTTTTAGTCTGAAGCTCAGCAATGCCAGCAAGATAACCAATCCCGCTGCAAAGATGAGATCTCCACTGCTGAGCGCGGTAACATTCATGACTTACGCTCAATCTGGCTGGGGTTTGGCGTAATTTTCAATCTACTGCGCTCCAAGCTCATTGTTCTCTCGGCTACCCGTTCAAGCTGCTCATCATCGTGACTCACCCACAATACCGCGGCCTGATGTTCGCACTGATAAGAATTAATAAGCTCTTCAAGCAACAGGCAACTCTGATGATCAAGACCAGAACCGGTCTCATCAAGAAGCAGAACTGCGGGAGTGTGAACCAGGGCTCTGACTACAGCCAATCGCTGCTTTTCTCCGGATGACAGGCGCTTGACGTCCCAGTCAAGTACATCCACATCAAAACCAAGCGGCTCAAGCAAACCACCTATTTCAACTTCTTTTTCTCCTGCGGAAATATGGCTGCCAACAGTTGCGTACCACCAGTGAGATTCAGCAGGTACAAGGGCGACCTGCCGACGCCAGTAAGGAGCAGGATAAGCTGAACATTCCTTGCCGTTAAGAAAAATCTTCCCCTCATGCCTATCTAAATCTGCTAGCACGCGCAGAAGCAGTGTCTTACCCACGCCGGTAACACCTCTGATTCCGAGGCATTCATTGGCGACGCAATCGAAGCTGTAGGGCCCATTAGCCCCGTATTTCAAACCTTCAACGTAAAAGTATGATGGATGTCTATGGGAGGATAATGTTGAATGTGGTTCCTTCATGTTCCTTGCTGCTGACTCTGATTTCACCTTGGTGACTCTCAATACTGTTCCTTGCTATTGCCAGCCCAAGCCCCGTACCCTTAGATTTATCAGTAAAAAACGGCTGAAAAATGTTTTCGATTTTCTCAGCTGACATGCCGATACCGCTATCGGCAAGGCTTATACGAACTTGACCAGTACTAAGCAAATCGGAAGAAACGACTAACTCCCCTCCTTCAGGCATCGCCTGTATACCATTTAACAATATGTTGAGAAACGCTCTGTAAAGCATATCTTCATCAATTTGTTTTATGAGAGGATCAGGATAAAATTGCGTAGAGACCTGTATCTTCTGGTTATCTGCCATCGATCGTACAAATGATATGGCACGATTGAGGATGGTATGTATATCATGCTCCTTCAATATGGGTGCCTGCGGCCTGGCAAAATCAAGGAACTCGGTAACGATA
>JABDPQ010000142.1 GCA_013042695.1 Desulfobacterales bacterium
AGCGGTGAAGCACTGATGGGTGAGGATGCTTTTGGAATCAACACCAGTGTCCTCGATTTTGTTGCCTCAGAGATAAAAGGTATCGTCAATCTTGGCGTCGAGACGGGTTTGGTCATTGGAGCAGGCAACATCTTTAGAGGAGTAGCCGGGGCCAGCAAAGGGATGGACAGAACCACGGCTGACAATATGGGTATGCTGGCCACAGTGATGAACAGCCTGGCAATGCAGGATGCGTTGGAGCGCAATGGTGTCGACACCCGGGTTCAATCGGCTATACAAATGCAGTCAGTTTGTGAGCCATACATTAGAAGGAGGGCAACCAGACATCTGGAAAAAGGGAGAACTGTCATTTTCGCTGCTGGTACCGGTAACCCATACTTTACAACAGATAGCGCCGGAGTTCTCAGAGCATTGGAGATTGATGCCAACCTGATCATCAAAGCAACCAAAGTTGACGGCGTTTACGATAAGGATCCAGTCAAATATTCAGACGCGGTTAAATACGATCTGCTCAACTATGACCAAGTACTAAAACAGAATCTCAGGGTTATGGATGCCGCTGGGATAGCACTGGCCAAAGAGGAAGATAAGCCGATTATGGTCATGAATATGACCGTAGCCGGAAATATTAAACGGGCGGTTCTCGGCGAACAAATTGGTACTCTTATAACTTCCTGATACCATTGGAATCACGAACTACTTAAAAAAGGTGACGATGATGAGCGAAGCGATATTTGAGATGGCTGAAAAGATGGAAAAAAGTGTCGAAGCATTCAAAGGCGAATTATCAAAGATTCGCACTGGGCGTGCTTCTCTGGCCTTGTTAGATGATATTTTAGTCGAGGCCTATGGCAGTCCCATGCCCTTAAATCAGGTGAGTACCTTAACCATTCCTGAGAGCAGAACAATCGCAATCCAGCCATGGGATCCACAGGTTCTTGGCGCCATAGAAAAAGCGATTCTGAAATCAGATATTGGCTTAACTCCGGCCAGTGATGGAAAGATTATTCGCCTGAACATTCCTCAATTAACCGAAGAGAGAAGAAAAGAACTGGTTAAACAGGTAAAGAAAATCGCAGAGGAATTTCGAGTTGCCATTAGAAACGTTCGTCGGGAGGCTATCGACACGTTGAAGAGACAGAAGAAAGATAAAGAAATATCAGAAGATGATCTGTTTAAACTACAGGATGAGGCGCAATCTGAAACCGATTCTTACATTGCCAATATAGACGAAATTACCGCGTCTAAGGAAAAAGAGGTTATGGACGTCTAACAACAGTGTGGTCTTTGCCATGCATATTTGCTGTCCTCATACCATTTCATGACATTTCCTGATTTCCTTGACTCTAAAAGAATTCCAAAACACGTTGCCATCATTATGGATGGCAACGGGCGCTGGGCCAAATTAAGAAAAAAACCCAGATTGTACGGACATAAAGTCGGTGCAGATTCCGTACGTGACATTGTTGAGATATCTCGTGAAATTGGTATCAAGCATTTGACATTGTATGCATTTTCCTCGGAGAACTGGAAACGACCAGAGCAGGAAGTGACTGGTTTGATGAACATATTAAAATCATACCTGGTTTCTGAGCTTGGCCGTATGGAAGAGAACCAGATCAGGCTCAACTGTCTTGGAGACATCTCAAAACTGCCGACGGCAGTGCGTGAAGTGCTGCATACCTCAATAAATAGAACCGCAAAAAACAATGAACTCAACTTGAATCTTGCGCTGAGCTATGGCGCTCGCGATGAAATATGTCTCGCAGTCAGAAAGGTTGCTGAGCAATGTCGCGATGGAGCCGTATCTCCAGAAGAGGTAGATCATCAGCTGATCTCGAACAATCTTTATACTGTTGGGCAGCCTGATCCCGAATTGCTGATACGAACCGGTGGTGAGTCGCGACTCTCGAATTTTTTACTCTGGCAGTTGTCCTATGCCGAGATACATTTTACTAAAGTTATGTGGCCGGAGTTCAGGCGTGAAGAGTTTCTTCAGGTGCTTCATGATTATCAGCAGCGCGAAAGGCGATTTGGGCGTACGGGAGACCAAATCAAGGGGGCATAGCTCATGAAAAGGACTGTTCCCGGTATTTTAATTGCAGCGGCCTGGTTGCTGCTGATTATTACGGGATCATTTTTGTTGTTCTGGGCAGCAGTCTTGCTGATTGGCTTTATAGGCAGTAGAGAATATAGTCGAATGGCCTACCCGAACCTTCTCTATGAGACCGATCGCATCATCCTCGCTGTTATCTTCTCAGTACCAATTCTTGTGGCAGTTTTTGCCCAGCATCAGTTGTTCAGAGCCTCACTCGGAGTTTTGCTGGCATTTGTGGCCATGATCTGCTATTTGCTCTATCATAACAGCCGTTTTGAAAACCCCCTTATGATACTCAACAGGGGAATTTTAGGTATTCTCTTTGTCGGCTTTCTGGCTTCACATCTACCCATGCTCCGAAGTTTGACAGATGGCGTTCATTGGCTTGTTTTTCTGTCGGCTGTAACTGCAGGAACGGATACCTGTGCCTATTATATTGGCTGTCGTTGGGGCAAAAAAAAATTATGTCCATCTATCAGCCCGAATAAAACTGTTGAAGGAGCGATAGGTGGAGTAATTGGCGGGGTGAGTATCGCCATACTGGTATCAATTATTTTTAGGGTTCCGGCAGGATTTTTTACCCTCATCGTCTTGGCTGGCTCTTTATCCATACTGGGAATGCTCGGAGATCTCTTTGAATCCATTATCAAGCGCGGCACTGGCTTCAAGGATTCCGGCACACTGTTGAGAGGGCATGGCGGTATCCTCGATCGAGTTGATTCTCTGTTTTTTACAGCCCCTTTTCTGTATTACATCCTTATTTATTCAGGTTTCAAATGAAAAAACTCAGCCTGCTCGGGGCGACAGGTTCCATAGGCGTTAACGTTCTTTCTATTGTTCGTCAGTTTCCCGGTACCTACCAGATAGTAGCACTTGCAGCAGGGCGCAATGTTTCTCTTCTCGCCGAGCAGATTCTTGAGTTCAACCCACAACTGGTCTCGGTGATTGATGAAGAACATGCAGAGAAACTTAGTCTTTTACTTCCTGCTGAGTGGCACAGCAAAATCGTTTGCGGAGCCAAAGGAAACCAGGATGTTGCAGCTTTTGAACCTGCAGATGTTACGATCTCAGCGATCGTCGGGGCTGCAGGCCTACTCCCGACCATAGCTGCTATTGAGGCGGGCAAAGATATTGGTCTGGCGAACAAAGAGACGCTCGTCGTCGCCGGCAGACTTGTCATGCAGAAAGTGCGTGAATATGGTGTCAGGCTCCTGCCAATCGATTCAGAGCACAGTGCTATTTTTCAGGCGCTTGAAGCAGGAAGAAAAGAAGATGTCGCCAAGATTATTCTTACCGCTTCAGGGGGACCGTTTTGGCGTAAAAAGAAAGAAGAATTACAATATGTAACAAGGGACGAAGCGCTCAATCACCCCAACTGGGACATGGGACAGAAAATCAGTATAGATTCTGCAACGTTAATGAACAAAGGCCTCGAAGTAATAGAAGCACGTTGGTTATTTGATATGGAGCCTGGTGCGATTAATGTGGTAGTGCATCCTCAATCGGTTGTACACTCACTGGTGGAGTATCAGGATGGATCGGTACTTGCTCAACTGGGTATTCCCGATATGAAGA
>JABDPQ010000147.1 GCA_013042695.1 Desulfobacterales bacterium
GTATTGCGCTCAGGACGAAGAAGCGATGATACAAGACGAGGGTTGGAAATATCTCTTTGATCGTGATGAGCAATATCTGAGATGCTCTTTCTGCGGCGAACCGGAATTTATTCCTGAGGATTAGCCAGAAGACTTCTTCAATACATGAGTGATTAGTCAGCACAATAGAAGAGGATATAAAGCGTTTGAGATGTTTTATCAGAGGCCTTTTTAGTTTTATGAGCGAGTAAAGAAAAAATTAACAACGATTTACTGCTGAGAAATATTAGAGCGGAGTGATTCATATGTTCGGTAAACGGGCAAAAAATGAAAAGATATTGCTCTTTGGAATCGGAGGTGTCGGCTATTACCTGGCGAAGCGTCTGCAGCATGAAGAATACTCTGTCACGGCAATCGAATCGAATGGGGAGCGCCTTCGTTACGGCGATGAAACGCTTGACATCAGATTGATCCAAGGCGATGTGATGGATATTGACTGCTGGAAAGAAGCCGATGCTGGGACAATGAGCTGCGCAATTGCCGTTACCGATAATGATGCGGTCAATATGATGGCGGCGCAGATTGCCGATAAATTTGATATACCCTGTAAAATTGCCCGAGTTCGCTCCTTGCAGTTTGGTACTCAAACTTCACTGCTGAGCGCTGAAGATCTGAAAATAGATTTACTCATTCATCCCGAAGAGTTGGCGGCACAGGAGATTGTGCGGCTCATCAAATTACGAGACGGAAATGATATTATTGATATTGCCCAGGAGCAGATCCAGCTCTTGGCAATGAGCGTTTCTCATGAGTCGCCTCTTGCCAATAAAATACTGATAGATATTGCTAAGGAGTTTGACTCTTTTGCATTTCGAGTGGTTGCTGTGGCTCGCGACATTTCGACAATCATTCCAAGCGGAAACCTGGAAATCCTCCCCCATGACCAGATATTTATTATGGTCGGTAGTGCTAATCTGCCAGGCTTGATGAACGCATTTGGAGTCTCCCAGGGACGCCGGCAACGCATCATGCTCCTTGGTGGAGGCTTGGTTGGAAGCAGAATAGCCGAGCTCCTGCAGAAATCGGTTGAGGTCAAACTCATTGAATCAGATGAGGTGCGGGCAGGGGAACTCTCTGAATCACTGCATCATGTTGAGGTGTTATACGGCGATGGCTCCAATGCCGAAGTGTTAACCATGGCCGGTGTAAGAGATGTCGATACCTTCATTGCCGCTACCGGTGAAAATGAGACGAACATTATGAGTTCTTTACTGGCCAAAAATATGATGCTGCGAAAACAGAATGGTGATCGTTCAGGTTCTGAGAAGACAATAGCTCTCGTTGACAAAGAGGACTACCAAGTTTTGGCTGCAACTATCGGCCTTGATATTGCTGTGAACCAAAAGATCCTGGCAGCGAATGAAATTCTCAAATTTATTCGAAGAAGTGAATTGATTGCCGTTGCCCATCTCCATGGTTTTGATGCCGAGGTTGTTGAACTGGTGGCAGCTGCTCGTTCACCGATTACCAGGAAACCGTTATCACAGCTTGATCCTGTTTACCAGGGCACCATACTTGTCGGGGCTGTACATCGCCAGGGGGAATGGCACATTGGTGTGGGTGACACCCATATCAGAGATAATGAACGGGTGATCGTTGTTTGCCTGTCTATGCAGCTTAAAGCGATAAAAAAGTTGTTTTCCGCTTAGAAGGATGGGTTCCCGGGATTTGCTATCTGACTATTTCCTCCAGAAAGCAGGTAAAAAGATGACCAAAGCTGAAAACATTTCAAGCCTTCCGACCAACATATTCCAGGATAAAAACCATTTTCCAAAGGTGGAAATAAAGGCATAATTCTCCGATGGGCCTACATCTCCAAACCCCGGTCCGATATTCATTAGGGAGGCGATAACAGAGGTCATAGCAGTTGTATAGTCCATTTGGTCGGAGACGACCATGATACATCCGCCTATCAGCACCATAAAGATGTTTACGATGAAATAACAGATAGCCAGATCAACTACAGCCTGTTCGATCGATCTACCATTGAGGCGGATCGAGGCAACCGACAGAGGCTGGATAAATATTTTTTTAATTGCCGCATACATATACTTAAAGATAATGACGTAATGCACCACCTTGATACCGCTGGTAGTAGAACCGGCGCAGGCACCTATGAAACAGATTGTATAGAGAAACATCTGAGCTGCCTGAGGCCAAAGCTCATAGTCTGCTGTCGTGAAACCGGTAGTGGTTAATAGGGAAACAGTCTGAAACGTTCCATATCGTAGGGCCTCCCAGAAATTTTCATAGACTTGTGCAGACCACAGATTCAAGGAAACGAGCCCGCTGAAAAACAGAGTGATAACAACATACCAGCGAAATTCAGTATTGCTTTTTAGATCACCAAAATTACCTTTGAGTATCTTATAAAACAGCACGAAGGTCATGCCACCCAGAAACATGAAAAGAGTGATTATCCAGTCGAAGTAACCATTGTTGTAATATCCGATACTGCTGTTTTTAGGCGAATACCCGGAAGTTGAGACGGTGCCAAAGGCCGTACAGAGAGCATCAAAGAGGTCCATTCCGCCAACCAGGAGTAATCCTGTCTGGACCGCATTCAGTCCCAGATAGATCGACCAGAGCAAGATCATCGCATCTTTATTTCTGGCGACAAATTTTTCCTTGGTAATCACCTGACCCGGGCTCGATTCTGCCCGGAATAGCCGGACTCCCCCCATGCCGTGCGGCAGAAAAATGATCGTCAAGGTGAGAAATCCCATGCCACCCAGCAGATGTGTCTGACTGCGCCAAAATAAAAGACCATGGGGAAGGCTCTCTATGTCGGTGAGAATTGTTGCTCCCGTGGTTGTGTAACCCGACATCATTTCAAAAAACGCGTCGGTAAAGCCAGGAATCGCTCCGTGGATCAAAAATGGCAGTGTTGATAAAGCTGATATTACGACCCAGCCGAAAACGGCAACAAGGAGCCCATCCCTGACACCGAGATCACTGCTTTTACGGAATAGCCAGTAGAGCGGCAGACCTGAAAAGATGAAAGCAAAGGCAGAGACGGTCAGCCCATATAAGTCATTTTCTCCATAAATCAGAGAGCAGATAACAGGAAGAATCATTGATCCGCCTGTGACCAGCATCAAAGCTCCAACAACATTGGCAATGGCGGCGATATTCACCCGCGTTTCCTCCAGAAAAGAATCGCAATGCCGGTTTTACAGCGATTATAACAAACATCTCGACGAGTATTTGCCATTCAAATGTCAGTCCCATACCTATTTAAGGTTTCACCTGCACATCAGTCTATTAGCTGCTTATTGACATCTATGTAATAACACGTAACTTTGGTTCGGCGAGTATTTGGTTGGTGATTGCCCTGAGGAGAACTCCATATAACGGTAGAAACAGCAGTATGCTGATAAATAGTTTGAACCCATAATCCACAGCGGCAATTTCTGGCCAATGAGCGCCCATGAAAGCATCTGAGCTGGCCCAGAAAGCAACACTGTAGAAAACGATTGTATCCAAGAGGTTGCCGCAAATTGTAGAGCCTGCCGGTGCTATCCACCACCTTTTATGTTTTCTCAGTTGAGAGAATATCTTAATGTCGACAAGCTGACCTAGCAGATAAGCGGTGAAGCTTGCGAGTGCAATCCTGAAAATAAATGTATTGAGATAAGCGAGCTTGGCAAATCCTTGAAATGTGCCTTCAAAGAACAATACGGAGATAACATATGACGTAATCAGAGCTGGCAGCATTGCACCAAAAATGATGGTGCGGGCTTTCTGATCACCAAATATCCTTACGGTTAGATCAGTTGCTAAATAGACAAAGGGAAAGCTGAATGTGCCCCAGGTTGTATGCAGGCCAAAGACCTCAATTGGTAGTTGTACGAGATAGTTACTTGCAGCAATAACGAGAATATGAAAACTGATGAGGATGCACAAAGCGCGTCTGAACTGCATTTTGCCAAGAACGAGCATGGAAGATCCTTTTTTATCGTCGGGGTGAGGGAACCCGATTGTTATTAAATGTGGCCAAAAGGGCTTTTAACAATATTTACGTGTGTTGTAACCGCCCATACAAAACCACCGGAATGTAACGCAATCAGCCAAACACGCAACTCTTTTCTGGCGTTTTCACGGCGAAGAACCTGCTTGCAGCATCGTTTGTTCTCCAAGATAACTGCAGTATCACCTTCATTTTAGCCATCTTGCCCATCATTTGGCACATCATCCGTTTGCTTTTTGATAACCTTCGGCAATACCGCACCGACCTCTGGTAGGTAGTCACGGAAGGTGTCTCCGTATATTTCCCAAATGGTAATGAACAGAGCTGCTATAATCGGGCCAATAATAATGCCAAGCAGCCCGAACATGGATATTCCACCGAGTGTGCTGAATAGAACGAACAAATCATGCATTTCTGTATCTCTACCCACCAGTTTTGGTCGTACCAGGTTGTCGAGGTTACCGGCAACCAGACCACAAAGTACGACAAGGACAATTACTCCGGTAAAATCTCCGAGCAGAGCAAGTATGATAACCGTTGGTGCCCATACAATCGCTGTTCCGAAGGCTGGAATTATTGAGGTGACAGCCATAACCGATCCCCAGAAAACCGGGCCCTTGATTCCGGCGATGGCAAAGGCAACTCCACAGATCGTGCCTTGCATGATACCGATAATGAGTGTGCCTTTTATCGTTGCCCGGGCAACCGAAGTGAAATTATTAAGAAGCCGCTGCTCTTCACGGTCTTGCAATGGCAAGAAATAAAGGATCTTCTCAAGTAACACAGTTCCCATGTTGAGGAAATAGAACATGACGTAGAGCATAATTACCGAACCAAAAACGGCATTCACGGTGAGCTTGGTTACTGATGATAATGAATCGATCAGAAAGCCTGAAATAGAGCCGACAATCTGTCCTCCCCTTTCAATAATGACATCTCGATAGGGTACTATCTCATCGTAATAGGGAATTTTGTCCAGGTAACCGGCTAACGTCGATGGTTCATTAAGGAGCGTTTGAACAAACGGCGTAATGGATTGGCTGACATTGATCGCCTGTGCAACGATAATTCCGATGAGAACGGAAAGTGGCGCCAAGACAAGGAAGACAATTCCAAGAATTGTCAGTATCGAGGCTATGTTTGCCCGCCCGCCCAGTCGCTTTGTGAGCCATTGATGGAGAGGACTTACCATAGCTGAAAAAAGCCCTGCCATAAAGATGGGCATCAGAAAAGAATGAATCATTACCAGGAAAATTGCCGAAATGAGAAAAACCATTGATAGCAATACCGTCTTGTTTACAATTTCACGCTTCAAACCAGTTCCTCACAGTGACAATTATAGTAGTGGAGCCGCTTGCAAAACGCCCTTTTCGTTCAAACTTTGCGTTATGCTTAAATTCTTAACCTCGGAATATCGATTATATGCCTGCGGTAAAACTGTTTCGCATGGTTTGACTTTGAACGAAAATCATCATTTTGCTATAGGCTCAGTGGTATATTTGAGCCCAAATATAGCTGTCAGTATTGTGGTCAACAAAATGATGTTCGTTTGTTACTTGTCTAATGTTACGAAACGGTTTTTCTGCGGATCTTTTCTGACCTGCAGGCAGTTAAAGATTCTACCGTTCATGGCGATGTATACTCCTTGATCAAGTGCCTGCAGTGCTCCGAGACCACAGCCGATATTAAATAGCGCATCACTGGTTTTAAACAGAGCGGGTTCAAGAGCACCTGTCAGGACAATAGTTTTTCCCGTCAGCGATACGAGATGCTTTGCAGTCTGAATCATGGTATCAGTACCGTGGGTTATGAGGATCCTGTTTACGGAAGCAGAATTGACTGCCTGATAAATAAGAGCTCTATCGTTATCGGTCATGTCAAGACTGTCTTTACGCATCAGCGGCACGATTTGATAGGTGATACTGAGGTTCAGCTCAGCCAACACCCTGGTGATGTTGGGAGGGCCCACCTCATATTCGCTTTTTGCATCAAAGTAAACTTTATCTATTGTACCGCCAGTGGTGATTATCAGGATTGGGTCCATATCAGTCTGTTTGTTTGGCTATGCTTTTTAAAGACGTTGGAATTTGAGAGTCTGTAATACTCTTGTTTAGTAACATGCTAATAAATTGTCTCTGTTTTTTTATCCATGTTTGTATAATTAGATCAAGTTTAAAGTGACTGCGAGTTGACAATGGCGTTATTTGCCAATTCATCCAAGACCTGTAAAATTGGGAGAAAATTTACAAGCGAATTCCAGGAGGAAAAATGAAAGTTGTGGCATTATGCGGAAGTGCACGGAAAAAAGGAAATACTGCGCTGTTACTGAATACCGTTCTTAAACCCCTGGCAGAAGCAGGAGCCGAGACAGAACTGGTGGAGCTTGCAGGCACGCATATTAGAGGCTGCAAGGCCTGTTTCATCTGTTTTAAAGAAAAAGATGGTACATGCGCAATCAAAAAGGATATCCTCAATGACTGTATTGCAAAAATGACTGCGGCGGATGCTATTATTCTTGGCTCACCAACCTATTTTGCCGATGTGTCAACAGAGATGAAGGCACTGATCGATCGGTGTGGTATGGTTGGCCGCGCAAACGGTGATATGTACCAACGTAAACTTGGAGCCGCAGTAGTTGCAGTGCGCAGAGCCGGGGCGATCCATGCTTTTGATGCTATGAATCATTTCTTTTTAATCGGACAAATGATTATTGTTGGGTCGAGCTACTGGAATATCGGCATAGGAAAAGAAAAAGGAGAGGTTGCCGGTGATGAGGAAGGAATGAAAACCATGGCTCAACTTGGTGAAAACATGGCCTGGCTTTTAGATAAAATTTCACCCTAAAGCCCAAAGACGCATTGTGGGAATTAAAAGCAATCAGAGGACTGTACTGGTAGTTGATGATGAACAGGTCCACCGGTATATGCTCTGCAATATGTTGCATGAGTGGGGCTGGCGTTGCGTTGAAGCTGATGATGGGGATACAGCTGTCAAAGCAGTTAAGGAACATCGCTATGATGCGGTATTGATGGATGTTCGCATGGTTCGTATGGATGGCCGTGAAGCATTTAAACATATCCGTAGCATAAACCCGACCCTGCCCGTGATCATAATGACAGCCTATTCATCAGTTGATGATGCAGTTGAGATTATGAAGCGGGGTGGGCATGATTATTTGACCAAACCTCTGGATTTTGACCGTCTGAGGCTGACGCTGGAACGTGCACTTGACTATCGGCAGGTTGAAGAGCAAAAACAGAGCAGGCAAAACCAGATCAAAGGGTTTGAGACCAGCATCATTGGCACGTCAGCACCGATTGTTGAGCTGCTTGATATGCTCAGCTACGTTGCACCCACTGAAGCCACCGTGCTGGTGACTGGAGAGTCCGGTACCGGCAAGGAACTCGTTGCAGAATCCCTACACCAAAACAGTTTACGTCAGAATGGCCCGTTCGTTAAAGTAAACTGTGCAGCTCTTTCGGAAAGCCTGCTGGAGTCGGAACTGTTCGGGCACGAAAAAGGGGCCTTCACTGGTGCCGATCGGCAGAGAGACGGAAAATTTATTCAGGCGAATGGGGGAACCCTTTTTCTCGATGAAATTGGTGAGACTTCACCTGCCATGCAGGTTAAATTGCTCCGTGTCCTCCAGGAAGGTGAACTACAGCGTGTCGGAGCAGAGCAGTCACTTACGGTTGATGTCCGAATTATTGCTGCAACCAATAGAGATTTAGAGCATGACGTGAAGCTGGGAAGCTTTCGAGAAGATCTCTATTATCGCCTCAATGTCGTAACGATAACGGTGCCGCCTTTGCGAGCTAGAATTATTGACATCCCTCTTCTCGTTGAACATTTTGTTAACAGGTTTGCTGCAAAAAACAGGAGAACAGTGGAGTCTGTTACCCCTGAATGTATGAGAATCCTCTGTTTATATACATGGCCGGGAAATGTTCGAGAGCTTGAAAATGCCATTGAACGCGGGGTGATTTTAATGCGTGGAGAACAGCTTACCGAAAAAAGCCTGCCCTTGCAGGTGCAAAAGGTGTTGGTTAGCGACAGCGGTATTGAGAGCAGTCGGTCAGCGACCTTACAAGATGCTGAGAAGGCACTGATCCTCAAAACCCTTGATGAGACCAATGGAAACAAAAGTGAAGCAGCCCGCAGACTCGGTATAACCCGCAAAACGCTGCAGAATAAACTGCAAAAATATCAATAAACCTCCTCAACTCCCAAAGCAGCAATCCTGTGATTCATTTCACTGTGCTTAGATTCTGGTGATACCTCGCCGTGTTGCGCATGCTGAATAGTGGGAATCGGCCGTATCTCTAGTATCCTTTTTTCTTAATGTTTTCGAAAATATCCGGTCGATATCGACAGAGGTCTGTTTTTTCCCTTATGAGCTTGACAACGAAAATTTGGCTACTTATTGTTCGCACAAGTTTTTGGGACCCCATATGCAGGAATCTTAACTTGCACTTGTAGAGGTGCGCAAAAATCAGTGAAATTTTGCCTTAACTACTCAGTTTTTGGAGGTGTCGGTGAGTCAGGAAATAAAGAAAGAGGAACTCCAGGAAGAATTAGAGACAGAAACTGAAGAAGAGGTGTCTCCTGAACTTGGAGAATTAGAGCAGGAAGAAAGTACCCTCGAAGAACAGCTGCAGGTGGCGGAAGCTGAGGCAGCTGAGTTGCGTGATAAGGTGCTGCGTGTGGCTGCTGAGTTCGATAATTATAAGAAGCGTATGGATCGTGAACGCTCAATCATGCTCAAATATGCCGGCGAAAATATTTTCCGTGAACTGCTGCCTGTTGTTGACAACCTTGAGCGTGCAACCGAACAGGGTGTTGTTGACGGTGTCGACTCAGAGAAAAACCTGGAAGCATTGCAAGAGGGAATAGAACTGACGCTAAAAAGTCTGCGTTCGACCTTGGAAAAATTTGAAGTCAAGTTGATTATCAGTGTTGGTGAGCCCTTTGATCCAAATATCCAAGAAGCTTTGACCATGGAAGCAAGTGATACCGTGCCTGCCAATCATGTGATCAGCGAATTTCAGAAAGGCTATCACTACAAAGACCGACTCTTGAGAGCGGCTCGTGTGATCGTCTCGTCAGGTGGTTCTGCGGACTGATATCTGCCTGTCAAATTATAGAGGATGAGCTTGACAATTACGCATAAATGACAACTTTAGAAGGTGCTATGGCTGCTCTGCGGCCCTTGAATTTATTGGAAGGAATTCAAAGAATAACAGAGGATCCGGTTACGTGAACTAAGGAGAGAAAACATGGGTAAAATTATCGGAATAGATCTTGGAACCACCAACTCCTGTGTGGCGGTTATGGAGGGAGGCGATCCGACAGTAATCGCCAATTTAGAAGGTAACAGGACGACGCCGTCCGTGGTGGCATTTGCCGATAATGATGAGCGGCTTGTTGGGCAAGTTGCTAAGCGTCAGGCAGTAACGAATCCCACCCGGACTCTGTACGCTGTTAAGCGATTGATTGGTCGAAAGTTTAAGGACGCTGAAGTCCAAAAATCAATCAGTGTGAGTCCGTTTAAAATCGTAGAGGGCAGCAATGAGAGCGTTTCACTTGAGGTAGAAGGCAAAGCCTATCGACCGGCCGAGATATCAGCAATGATCCTTGGCAAGATGAAACAAACAGCTGAGGAGTATCTAGGTGAAGAAGTGACCGATGCGGTAATCACTGTGCCTGCCTATTTTAACGATTCACAGCGCCAGGCGACAAAAGATGCCGGGAAAATAGCTGGATTAAATGTTCAGCGTATTATCAATGAACCGACCGCAGCTTCTCTTGCATATGGACTAGACAAGAAGCATGAGGAAAAAATAGCCGTATTCGACCTTGGCGGCGGTACATTTGACGTATCCATTCTGGAAATTGGAGATGGCGTCTTTGAGGTTAAATCCACCAATGGCGATACTTTCCTTGGCGGTGAAGATTTTGATATGCGCATAGTCAGCTGGTTGGCAGACGAGTTCAAACGGGATCAGGGTGTAGACCTGCGCAACGACAAAATGGCTCTGCAGCGTCTAAAAGAAGAGGCAGAAAAAGCCAAAATGGCGCTATCAACCACGGTCGAAACAGATATAAACCTGCCGTTCATTACTGCGGATGCCTCTGGCCCGAAACATCTGAATGTTAAATTGAGCAGGGCTAACTATGAAGCCCTGGTCGAAGACTTGGTTGAACGGACCGTAGGACCGTGTCTGACCGCACTTAAAGATGCAAATCTTGATCCATCTGAAATTGATGAAGTGATTCTAGTTGGCGGTATGACGAGAATGCCAAAAGTTCAGGAAAAGGTTAAGGAAATATTCGGAAAGTCACCGAATAAGGGCGTTAACCCTGATGAAGTTGTGGCAATAGGAGCCGCAATTCAAGGTGGTGTTCTGCAAGGTGATGTCAAAGATGTGTTGTTACTCGATGTTACCCCGCTTTCTCTTGGTATTGAGACTCTTGGCAGCGTGACAACAAAACTCATTGAGAAAAATACTACCGTTCCCACGAAAAAAAGCCAGGTCTTTTCAACAGCTGCCGACAATCAGCCGGCAGTTTCCATTCATGTTCTCCAGGGAGAACGTGAAATGGCGCAGGATAACAAGACTATTGGACGTTTTGAATTAACCGACATACCTCCTGCACCGCGCGGCGTACCTCAGATTGAGGTTACCTTCGATTTAGACGCCAATGGAATTCTTCATGTTTCTGCCAAGGATCTCGGCACAGGCAAGGAGCAGTCTATTAGAATAACAGCATCTTCGGGCCTGACTGAAGAAGAAATTGAAAAAATGAAAAAGGATGCTGAACTCCATGCCGATGAAGATAAGAAACGTCGGGAGCTTGTCGAGGTTAAAAACCAGGCAGACGCCTTGGTCCATGCGACTCAGAAGAGCCTCAAGGAGCTTGAGGATAAGGTTGACAGTGAGACCAAGGCCAATGTAGAAAAGGAAATAGAAAATGTCAAGAGTGTTGTAGACGGAGATGACATAGATGTAATTAGGACAGCAGTTGATGCCCTTACTGCAGCATCGCATAAACTTGCCGAACTCATGTATGCGCAGGCGGCAAAGGATAATCCAGATGCAGGTGCAGGTGGCAGTGGTCCTGCAGATGATTCTACTAATAACCCGAAAGATGATAAAGGGGATGACGATGTTGTCGATGCTGATTTCGAAGAAGTGAAATAGCTGTTGCCATCTCATTCGGTCTAAAATTTGACCAAAGGGGAGAGGGAAAAGTTTTCCCTCTCCCCTTTTTGTTTTATTTACAGTAAGGTGTTTTGCGTTTGGGCTTGTTGGTTCCCAGCTTTGATCAAAAACCTGACAAATTAAAAGAATGCAAAGTTATGAAAATATTGTCTGGAATTCAACCCTCTGGAAAGCTCCATATCGGCAACTATTTTGGCATGATGAAAACGATGATTTCCCATATGGAGACCTCCGAACTTTATGTTTTTATCGTTGATTTACACGCCTTGACCTCAGTTCATGACGGCCAGAGACTTGCTCAGTCAACGCTTGAAGTGGCTGCCGATTTTCTGGCGCTGGGCCTTGATCCTGACAAGTGCATTTTTTGGGTGCAATCTGATGTGCCGGAGGTTTGTGAGTTGACCTGGGTGTTATCGACCTTGACGCCGATGGGGCTGCTTGAGCGTTGCCACTCATATAAAGATAAGGTTGCCAAAGGTATCACTGCCAGCCATGGCCTTTTCTCCTACCCGGTATTGATGGCAGCTGATATCCTGCTCTATCAAGCTGACAGGGTGCCGGTTGGCAAAGACCAAAAACAACATCTTGAAGTCGCCAGAGATCTGGCTCAAAAATTTAACAACGAATTTGGTGAAACATTTACTATACCCGAGCCTGCAATTAGTGAGCAAACTGCAATTGTTCCCGGTGTTGACGGACAGAAAATGTCAAAATCCTATGATAATACTATTCCTATTTTTATGGGCGGTAAACCCTTAAAAAAACGAATAATGTCAATTCAGACCGATGCCACACCCGTCGAAGAACCAAAAAATCCCGACACCTGCAACCTCTATCAGATATTCAAGCTTTTTGCCAATCAGCAGCGAGTCAGTGAGGTACATGATATATATGTAAATGGAGGTGCCGCTTATGGGTACATCAAGCTTGAATTGTTTGACCTGATCAGTGATTATTTTAACCAAGCTCGAAACAAAAAAGCCGAGTTTCTTGCCGATCCAGCCGAATTGCACCGGATCCTTAAAGACGGGGCTGAAAAGGCACGAGAGAAAGCAGTCGTTACTCTAGATATTGTCAGGCAGCGAGTGGGGTTGCGTTATTAGAGGAGCAAACGATGGAATACGGTATCACCAGGCAGGAAGCACTTGATTTACTGCGAGCGCACCTCAGCAATGGCAACCTGGTCAATCATTGTCTTGCCTCAGAAGCGGTTATGGTTGCAATTGCAGAAAGGTGCGGGGAGGACCTGCGTAAATGGGGCCTTGCCGGACTTTTGCATGACCTTGATGCGGAGTCGCAAACTGGTCTTGATACCCACACCAAGGAGACGGTTCAAATTCTGTCCGAAAAAGGTGTTGATGTAGAAATTATTGAAGCAATTCGCCTTCACAATCTGCAAGCCTACCCCGGTGAAAGCCGGACAACCCCGCTGCAGCATGCACTTGCGGCAGGAGAGACGATAACCGGCTTGATCGTTGCTGCAGCACTCGTAAATCCTGCGAGAAGTCTCGCTGCTGTCAAGCCAAAGTCAGTTAAAAAGAGATTTAAGGAAAAAGCTTTTGCACGCGGTGCCAACAGAGAGATAATTGCAGAGTGTGAAAAAATCGGTATTCCTGTACCGGAATTCTGTGAGTTAAGCCTGGCAGCTATGCAGAGGATTGCCGGTGAGATAGGGTTGTAAGCAGTAGGCTCGTTTGGTTAATTCTTAAGGTTGCGGTCAATCTGAATTATTCCTTCAAGCAGCAAATGATCAATTCGTTCGTTGAGGATGATCTCTTCACCAGGAGTGCTGAGATCAGAGAAAAACGCAAAGGTTCCTTTCTTCCAATTAAGTGCATCAAAAAAGGCATCTTTGACTTGATCCTTGAGGGAATCGTGTAGGATATTTGAATGCAGAAAACCCTTTTCCATGAGGATTTTGCCAAGCTTGACTTTTTGTTTATTGGTTATTTGTATTTTCAGACATTCCTCAAGCTGTGCTTCAGTGATGTTTGAGGATTCGATTAGCCTCTGACCAATCTGTTTCTGCCTTTTGTGCAGTGTTCCCCAGGTAAGTTTACCTTCTTTAAAATAGAAGGTGGCCTCCTTGGGTGGATTAAGTAGGAGGAGTTTTCCGGAGAGACTTGCATAATAGAGGAGCTGAAAAATCCCCTCGATTGTAATCGCTTCAATACTGCCCTGAAAATCAACACTATTCTCTTTCTTGCCAATCAATTTACGCATCTGTCTGTTAAGCGCTGCCTTAATCATAGTTGCATCATCTTTGTACGAAGCTTTATTTATCTCAAATTGACCTTGTCTATACATATTATATCTAAGTGCTCGGTATATAAAAGGACAATCGTCGTTATTTGCTAAAAACAATCATGTTAATGACCTTATTTGGTAAATTTGTTTTATATGTGATAGAATTTGCCGCCAGTTGATCAGGCTATCAAGAAACGCTGTGGTTCGGTAATTTTTAAGAAACCACATTTTCTACTCAAGAGGATTGGCTGTGATGGTATTGAGAAACCATGACCCAAAAAGGCCTGATTGATGATACAGTCAGGCCTTTTTGAACCTTGCAAATATGGTGCGGATCAGATCTAAAAATCAACTAATTCTACATCGAATACCATCGTGGCATTTGGTGGAATAGGACCTCTTCCAGAAGGACCATAACCAAGTTTTGGCGGAATGATGAGAATACGCTTCTCACCTTTTTTCATGGTGAGAAATGCTTCGTCCCAACCTTTGATCACTCTGCCGGCACCGACTGGAAAACTAATTGGCTGGCCTCGATCATATGAGCTGTCGAATTTTGTGCCGTTGAGCAATTTGCCGGTATAGTGTGCTTGCACAGTGGTCCCTTTGCTTGGTGTCTCATCACCCGTACCTTCCTCTACAACAACATATTTCAGGCCGCTGGGTGTGATAACGGCATTTGGATATTCTTTATCAATCCTGCTCTGTTGAGCTTCCATTGCAGAGAGCTCTTTATCACGTTTTCTCTCTTCAATACTCTGCAGCAAATTGTCAAATGTTGGCTGGTCTGCTTTAAATGCCTCCGCTTTCGAGCCTACCCGAATGATCTCGACACGGTGTATTTTGTCTCCTTGTTTCACCGCATCGACAACGTCCTGGCCAGAGATGACATGACCAAAGACTGTATGTTTGCCATCAAGCCAGGCGGTGGGAACGTGAGTTATAAAAAACTGGCTGCCGTTGGTTCCTGGGCCGGCATTGGCCATAGAGAGAATACCCGGTCGGTCGTGGCGGAGATCGGGATCGATTTCATCGGGAAAAGTATAGCCCGGTCCACCGCTGCCGGTGCCAAGAGGATCTCCTCCCTGAATCATGAAATCCGGAATGACACGATGAAAGGTCAAGCCGTCATAAAACCGTGTTCCCTGACTGCCGCCTCCGCCGCCGAGCTCTTTGGTCCCCTCGGCAAGGCCGACAAAGTTGGTAACGGTCAGTGGCGTCTTTTCAAACTCCAGTGCACAAAGAATTTCACCTTTATCGGTGCTAAATTTGGCGTAAAGGCCTTTTTTAAGTTTTGCTTCGGACATGGTTGTATCTCCAATAATGAGAATAGATAGAGCAATCAGTACCAATATGCGTGCTGATTTATTCATAATGTCTCCTGTAGTTTCTGGTTAATTTACAAGAACTGTTCTGACTACTAGATAGAAGTGTTGTTGTCAAGGGCCTGAAAGAATATACTCATTTTGACCTGATAGCTGTTGACGAGCACCGGTCGAGCGGTTTAAGTGTTGATTATTCGCAGTGGTTTTACCATAAATCTGTAAAACAGCCGGCTAAGCCGGCCTATTAAACTGCTCATTGAAACTGGCCACGTGCTTCGCACTTTCAGGCTATGCCGGGAAGTAAAGCCACGCATTTTAGGCGTTGTCGTTTGCTCCGTCAAAACATGTCTTGTTGATAAATCAATCTGAAAAAGCTGGAACGAAATTAATAGGAGTGAATCCCACTTGCTGTTGTTCTATCAAATTATCATAGGCCTGCTGTTCTGGCTCTGCTTTCCATTTCTTTTAATCGCTGTTGTCATTACCGGTAAACATCGAAAGGGGCTATACGAAAGGCTGGGTTTTTATCACCAGTTAAGATTTATGACAGGTACATCGCACCGAGTGTGGATCCATGCCGCTTCGATTGGTGAGATCAAGGCAGCCATAACGATCATTGAACAACTTAACAAGCAATTACCTGATATATCGTTTTTTTTGACGACGATGACCGTTCACGGCCGTGAATACGGCAAAAGGCTATTACCAAAAACTATTCCCTGTTTTCTTGCGCCCCTTGATGTTCCCGGCATAGTGGGCCGGGTGGTGAATAGATTGAGGCCACACGCCTATGTGTGTCTTGAAACGGAATTATGGCCGCTACTCATCCACACAATTAATAAAAAAGGATGCTCGGGTGTCCTGCTAAATGGAAGAATCTCTGATAAATCCATCGCCAGTTACAGGCGTTTGCGTTTGTTATTTGGACCTGTACTCAGAAAATTCAGCATGATAGGAGCAATCAGTGCGAGTGATCGGGAACGTTTTATTGAAATCGGAGCTGAACCGAAAAAGATAACCGTTACTGGCAACGTAAAGCAGGATATTTCCATTCCTGATAACCCTCAGAGTGTCGTTGCTGCTTATACTGAGCTCTTGCAGCTAAAAGATAGCGCTGATATCTTCATAGCAGGTTCGACGCATGATCCGGAAGAAAAGCAGTTGCTCAGTCTCTATCAGAAAGTCGGTTTTCAATATGGACAACTCTGGATAATAGCTCCACGTCATCTTGATAGATTAGGTGTTATAGAAGAGATGTGCAGCCAGCGAGACATTTCTTATCACCTATTTAGTGAATGCACCAAGAGCACACAACGAAAATATTCTCTCATTCTTGTTGATACAATGGGAGATTTGGCTCGTCTGTACTCAGTTGCCACCTATGTCTTTGTCGGTGGTAGTTTATTCGACTATGGTGGTCACAATATGATGGAGGCGGCAATTTGGAACAAAGCAGTGTTTTATGGTCCTAACATACAAGATTTTCGTGATGCTGCTGAAGCTCTCGAAGAAGCGGGAGGCAGCTTCAGGATTGCATCGATGGAAGAGCTTCAGAACAAGCTCGAATGGTGTATCACAAATCGCCAGGCATATCACCAGGCGTGCATGAAGGCAGGCGAGGTTGCGCGGACACGGCAGGGAGTGGCCAAGGTGCAGGCGGAGCTTGTTATTAAAAGCCTGCTGCGGGCAACAGGGTGATTGGTTATGGAATTACGAGAAAAAGATTTCAAAAGCAGCAATCTTGCACCTAACCATAAGAGGATTTGTTTGTCGCCCTGGCTTATAACCATGATCATAGAGGCTAAATAAACAGATTTATCATGAGACTGATTTCTTGGAATGTTAATGGTATGAGGGCAGTGTTTAAAAAAGAATTTGCACGATCAGTGATGGCTATGAAACCAGACATACTCGCTCTGCAGGAGACGAAGCTGCAAGCACATCAGCGAACTAATGAAATGCTGGATTTTGCGGGCTACCAGTCACATTGGTCTTACTCTACCGAGAAAAAGGGATATAGCGGTGTGATGATCTATGCAAAACACGCCCCTGAGCAGGTAAAAAATGGCTTTGGAATTAATAGATTTGACTCCGAGGGGCGTGTTCTCGAATTAGACTATGGCCGTTTTATTCTCTTTAATATCTATTTCCCCAATGGTCAGAGAGACGAGGAACGTCTGCAGTATAAACTCGATTTCTACAACGATTTTTTCACCTATGCTGACCATCTGAAGAAACAGGGGAGAAGCCTGGTGATTACTGGAGATTTCAATACGGCGCACAATGAGATTGATCTGAAAAATCCACAATCGAACAAAGATCGCTCAGGATTCTTAAGCATTGAGCGCGATGTCCTCGACGATATTATCGATCGCGGATACGTTGACACGTTCAGGCATCTTTACCCTGAAACCGTCAAATATTCATGGTGGAGCTATCGATTCAATGCACGTAAAAACAATGCTGGCTGGCGTATCGACTATTTTTTCGTTACCAAAGATCTCATCGATAAAGGTGCCGTAAAAGAAGCCTTTATTCTCAATGATATCGATGGTTCCGACCATTGCCCTGTCGGTATTGAACTGGAAATATAAGTTTTTCTCTTTCAGGCCAGTTTATTTCTGCTGGCGATTCTGAGTATGATATAACCGCAGACACCGCCAACGATAGAGCCGATGATAATGCCCATTTTGGCATATTCCTGATAGTGTGGCTCGGTGAACGACAGGGCGGCGATGAATAGCGACATGGTAAAGCCGATTCCTCCTAGGAATCCAACACCAAGGACCATCGGCCAGGTTACCCCTCCGATCAAATCGACACGCAGTATTCTGGTCGCAAGCCAGGTAAACAGCGTAACCCCGATTGGTTTGCCTAAAGCCAGGCCAATGGCAACCCCAAGGGTAACTGGATGTAATAAGGTTATTTTCAGGTCGAGACCCTCAAGCACTACCCCGGCATTAGAAATGGCAAAGAGTGGCAAAACCAGATAGGCGACCCAGGGTTCAAGTG
>JABDPQ010000348.1 GCA_013042695.1 Desulfobacterales bacterium
TAGATGCCATGATCTGCATCTCTAACTGTGACAAAATTACACCTGGTATGCTGATGGCAGCAATGCGTCTTAATATACCAGCAATATTCGTCTCTGGTGGACCCATGGAGGCAGGCAGGGATGGCGACAAGAGATACGATCTGATAGATGCCATGATAATGGCTGCCGACCAGGCCATAGATGACGAGACGATAAATCGTGTGGAACGCAGTGCCTGCCCAACGTGCGGCTGCTGCTCGGGAATGTTCACGGCCAACTCAATGAATTGTCTCAATGAAGCACTCGGACTCGCCCTTCCGGGTAACGGCACCATTGTAGCAACCCACGCCAATCGCCTAAAGCATATTGAAGACGCTGCCAACCGCATTGTCGAAATGACAGAGGCTTGGTATCAGCAAGATGATGCTTCCATTCTTCCCCGGTCAATCGCTTCCAAATCAGCCTTTATGAACGCCATGGCATTGGACATAGCTATGGGTGGGTCAACGAATACCGTTCTCCACCTTCTCGCCATTGCTTACGAGGCTGGAGTCGATTTCACCATGGCCGATATTGACAATCTCTCTCGAAAGGTCCCTAATCTTTGCAAGGTTTCACCATCATCCTCATATCATGTTGAAGATGTCAATCGAGCAGGTGGAATTCTTGGTATTCTCGGTGAGCTTGCCCGGGCCAGTCTCATTGACACCACCGTTACCCGTGTCGATAGCCCCACTCTGCTGGAGTCATTGCAATCCCATGACATCACCAGCTCAAAGGCAACGGATTCTGCCCGAAAGCTCTACCTTAGCGCACCAGGCGCCATGGGCAGAAACCTGGTGATGGGCTCACAACACAGATCATACAACGAGCTGGATTCAGATCGAGAGAAAGGATGTATCCGCTCGTATGAGCATGCCTACAGCCAAGATGGAGGACTTGCCGTGCTTTATGGAAATATTGCCGAAAACGGCTGCATCGTTAAAACGGCAGGGGTTGATGAGTCGATCTTAACCTTTTCAGGTACCGTTAAGGTGTTTTCCTCTCAGGAAGCATCGTGCGAGGCCATCCTTGACGGAGCAATTTCTGCCGGTGATATTGTTGTCATCCGTTATGAAGGCCCCAAAGGAGGTCCTGGCATGCAGGAAATGCTCTACCCGACATCCTATCTTAAGTCCGTCCACTTGGGGGCTGAGTGCGCGCTGGTCACGGACGGACGATTCTCAGGGGGAACCTCGGGTCTGTCAATTGGTCATATATCACCTGAAGCGGCCTCAGGAGGCGCCATCGCTCTGGTTGAGGATGGTGATACCATTGAGATAGACATCCCAAACAGGACGATAAACGTCGTAGTCGGTGATGAAGAGCTTCTGAGCAGAAGAAAAAAAGAAGAAGCAAAGGGCAAGGATGCCTTCACACCACCTCCCCGTCCCCGAAAAATTTCAACTGCATTGAGGGCTTATGCTCTACTTGCGGCCTCTGCCGATAAAGGGGCTGTTCGAATAATCCCGTAATAAGCGCTCATAAGTGGCACTGGGGGCAATCATTTTCCTGCCCTCATTGCCACGATAGAAAATCTACCTAACTTGCTTGTATCAAACATTATTTTCTTTTTCTCTGATACTGTTTAAAATCCTTGCAATTCCCTGCTCAGGAATTACCATTAAAGGGCTGGTAATGGGAATCACTCCTAATTAACACCCTGCAGTGGCTCCCTGCATTCAGCTTGGCAATTAGCCGCGTTATTGCATTGATTGGTGACGAAATACAACATGATATAGCCAGACGCTACATTTTCCCAAGAGAGGATTCTATTGAAACCGACTGACATCAATAATCCCGAATATTTTCATAAAGTCATCGACTGCCAATTCGCTTGCCCCGCGCATACCCTGGTACCGGAGTACATTCGTTTGATCCTGCATGGAGATTATACTGAGGCTTACATGCTTAACTGGGAATCCAATGTATTTCCAGGAATTCTGGGCCGCGTATGCGACCGCCCCTGCGAGCCAGCATGCCGGCGTGACAGGGTTGAGGATGAGCCTGTGGCGATATGCCGGCTAAAAAGAGTTGCCGCTGACAATCGGCAAGATATTTTACCACTTTTGCCCAAAATACCTGAGAAAAAAAACGGCA
>JABDPQ010000151.1 GCA_013042695.1 Desulfobacterales bacterium
TCCAATAGGCGTGTCCTTGAACGGATAATCATGGATAGAAAAGGAAAGCAGCTGGCATCCATGACCTACGATAACTGGCACGCGATTGGCGAGTGCGACCAGCCATTATCGATTACGGTGGCAGGACTTTCTTTTGGAACCAGGGCAGATCTTGCGTTGTCTGAGCTCGAAGCTACTTCTTTTGTTGGAAAGGATTTCAGAATTCCATATCCACCATCGTATTTCCGGCAATATTGGCCGTAAGATTATGGGGTGCTGCCAGAATTTGTCGGCGTATCAGAGAGTGGGGCTGCCTTGCTCTTGAGCTCATTTATGATGATCACAAAGAGGTTGTCCTCCTTGAAAAAGACCTGCTGCAAATCATAGTTTCTGCTTGGAATCAGATCGAGGACAACACGTACTTTATCAGGCCCTTTATGCTTGGCAGTCCTGATGCGACTGACATATTTACCCTTAGTGATTATTTCGGGGGGAACCTCCTGGGCCAATGCCGTATCAAGATAATCGCAAACAACCCGAGGATTACCCTTTTCTATGCCAAAAACGATGGGTGGATAAAAATCATTGAGTTTGAAAAATACCATTTCACTTTTGTTGGCAGTACTTTCAAATGAGATATCGAGTAAAATCGGGTCCGCGGGCGGCTTTCTGTTCTGCGTTGTCTGGCTGGCAAGAGAGTTCGCGTTTTCCTCTTCTCCCTCTGCTGTCTCAGCTGCCGTTTCTGGACTCATCTCCGGTTCTGCAGCGACACCAGGAGCCTCTATTTCAGCCGTTTTTGCTACCGGCTCGGTTATCTTTTCCTGGTTGGATGGTGCTTCTATGACTTGCTTAGAATCAGTCTGCGATGCCGGGGAAACTACTTTTTCCGCAACCTCTGCTGCCACTGCGGGTGTCTCATCCTCTGCCTTAACACCTTGAGATGGCATTTCATCTGCCGCCTTCTCTTTCTGGGAAGTTGTCGTCTCAGCTGCAGTTTGTTCTTCCGGGGAAGGTGTTTCGGCTGCGACTAATCCGCTTTCCTGCGGTTTGTCAGTTTCCGCAACAGGCTCGGGTTTTTGGTCTGCAATTTCTGCGGCAGGAGGTTCTTTGCCCTGTTGTTTATCAGCGATGGGCGAAATGATCACGGTGAGGAGATTTTCCTGAACAACAAAATCTTCAGAGAATTGGTACTCTTCATCTACAGCAAGATCGATTACCACCCTGGTTTTCGGTGGATTATTATGAATTCCAATTCGTACACCTTTAACCAGCTTGCCATTGGTATCTTTTAGTCGGTTAACAGGTCCAGAATACCCGGTATCGAGGAAATCGAAAACAAGGCGAGGCTTTTCACCTTTAATCTTGAAAACCTTCGGAGTATGAATACCGTTGAGTTTGAATAATACTCGTTCTTGGTTAAGATCGCCTTTCTCGTATGTAATCGATTCCAGTACCGCACCCTTATTATGCGATTCTGCTGACGCCATAATACAGGTAATCGGTATCAGGAAATAAATCATCACTATCGGCAACAAACGCTTCATTGGACAAATCCTTTACCGTAACTTATTATTTTTGCTCAAACAAATATATCAACACCATCATTACCTTATCCATTCTTGAAAAGTCAACCTATTTTCGGTAAACCAGGAGGCTGCCAAATAGCCAATGCTCATAAAAATTTAGTTTGGCAGGCACTCTTAAAATCTTTGTATTTTAATCGGTAATTTTTATTCAGCTAATGAAATCAAAATCATATCTTCCGTTTGTCAGTAAACCGGGCCGCTATCTCGGCTCGGAATATAACATTGTTTCTCAATCCGAAGATTCAAGCAGCTTGCACTGTGCACTTGTTTTCCCCGACCTCTACGAGATTGGCATGTCAAACCAGGGATTGCAGATCCTCTACCACATACTTAACACAGAACCAAACGTCGCCGCAGAACGTTGCTATTGTCCAGATATTGATGCCGAAGCGTTGATGGAATCTCAGGACATCCCGATCATCTCACTTGAATCGGGACGGCCTCTTAAAGACTTCGATATTGTCGGCATTACCCTGCCGCATGAACTCTGTTATACAAATATTCTGACCATATTACACCGAGCCCAGATTCCCTTCCAAAGTTTAAAGAGACATGATGCTCATCCACTTATTTTAGGCGGAGGGGCAAGTGTTTTTAATCCAGAGCCCGTGGCTGAGTTTTTCGATGCCCTGCTTCTAGGTGACGGTGAAGAGGCAATCATTGAAATTGTCCAGATCGTTCGCCAGGCAAAACTGGATGGTTTACGGAAAAAGGAATTACTCAATCTGCTTTCTGAAATCCAAGGACTCTATATTCCACAACACTATTCCCCAGAATATGACGACAAAGGTCATATAACCGCCATTACCAATGCCCCCGGAACTCCAGTTTCAGTGCGAAGACGAATCGTATCGAATTTGAATGGGATTGATCACTTAAAACGGCCACTCGTTCCCAACGCTAAAATTATTCATGACAGATTAGGCATCGAGATAGCCAGAGGATGTACCAGAGGATGCCGATTTTGTCAGGCAGGCATAACCTACAGACCAGTGCGCGAACGAAGTG
>JABDPQ010000152.1 GCA_013042695.1 Desulfobacterales bacterium
GTTCAGCAACAGGCATTGAGTTGCATCACTAAAATTAGCGGCAAAGATCTCAAGTCACGAATGATCGAGGCACTGCCTCTTGTTGACGATAGACTGAAAATACAGATTATAATGCAATTTGGTCAGGTAATGGGTGAAAATGGTTCAGAGGCGTTGCTTGATGTACTGGGCGCCAGAAATCGTTTCCATGCAGAAACATCTACTGAGCTCATTGTTAAAATTTGTATTGCTTTGAAGTCTTCACCATCGGAAAAGGCGATTCGAGTCTTGGACAACCTCACAGCTGAACGCCAATCTTATGGTCCCTCAGATCCGATTATCAGAGCAGCTCGCGATACGCTTCTCTTTCTCAAGCCCCGCTACCGCCGCAGCAGTCAGTCAACACATATGGAAATGAATCAGCTCGAAATTGAAACTCATGCAACGATTACGAGCAGCAGGGCGGAATCAATGGAACAACTTGAGCATACTGTCATGACACTTATTTCACAGGGTGAAATAGAGAAAGCTGGCAAAAGATTATTTGATAGTGCCGTTACAGCTGCTCAGGACAAAGACTTCAGCACCGCAGAGCTGCTTCGAGATAAATTAATAGAAATTAACCCTCTGGCACTTTCAGAAGTAATTCGACTTGGCGAAATAATTGATGAAGAAAAAGACACCTCAATATCCAATCATCACATAGCTGTATGGAGCGAACTTTATGAAAAGATGTCCACAGATGAGTTCAACGCTTTGTATTATGCAATGCGCCAGGAGCATTATCACAGGCACGAAGACATCATCAAGACTGGGGAAACTGAACCAAGTCTTTTTTTTCTGAATTCTGGTTTTGTTAGTCTGACATGTCCCACCGGAACCAGGAACACATTTTTGAAAAAGCTGCAGCCTGGTGAGGTCATTGGTGTGAGCCAATTTTTTTCTGTATCCGTCTGGACGATTTCTATGACAGCCCAGACAGAGACTCAAATGAATGTTCTCTCCAGAGAAAAATTTAAACCGCTGCAAGCAGATTTTCCCGAACTCGAGTCTAAGCTCCATGACTTCTGCATGCAATACGATACTATTCCTGAGCTATTAAAAATGGCAGGCTCTGACAGGCGCGAGTTTCCAAGATACTCGGTATCAGTGATCATCAATAATATGCTGCTTGATCCTTACGGAAACACAGGAAAACGCAAATTTAAAGGCGAAATGGTCGATATCTCAAAAGGAGGACTGTGTTTTTCAATTCAGATTTCTAGCAAGGAAAATGCCAGATTATTATTAGGTCGGCAGATCATAACAGAAATAACCTTGTTAAACGGTGATATTCTAAAATGTTTTGGGACAATTGTGGGAGTTAAATTTACCGAAATATCAACCCAGATATTTACTGTACATGTGAAATTTTACCACACACTTGAGCAGGCGAATGTTAATCAAGTACTCAACCTGGAAATATAGATGATATGTTCTTCTAACCGTATCAAACGAGACTATCTTCACAATGACACTGCAAATCAGAGGACTTATCATAGATTTGCCACTGAGCCTAAAAATCAGAATCGGAGAAAAACCTGATCGGGTAAAGCTTACAAAGGTGTGCCAAATGCTTGAGCATGAAGGAGTTGATCTGATTACGATACACGCCTGGCTCGATCATGAAAAATTTAAGTATAACGTAGAGGTTAAACGAAAAGGGCGTTTTGCAAGTGGCTCAGCAATCAACAACGAATCTCAATAGGGAGGACTGGAATAATGATAGATCTTTTAAAGAAGACCATGTTTACTGGCATTGGCATACTGTCCTTGACCAAGGATAAAGTGGAAGAGATTGTTAAAGAATTTGTCGAAAAGGGTAAGTTATCTGAGCAGGAAGGTAAAAATCTTGTGGAAGAAATGCTCGAACGATCAGAAGCATCCAAGGAAGAGTTAAAGAAACAAACTGAAGCTGTAGTTCAAAGTACCTTGGCAAAAATGGATATCGCCTCAAAAGCTGATATACAAGAGTTAAGAGATGAGTTGGCTGAAATAAAAACTAAACTAAGCTCAAAAGAGCTTTAGTTTTTAACGAATACACCTCAACTGCTCGAGTTTAAATGAAACTTTTGCCGGAACCATTTGGTCAGCACGATGAGTTCCGGCAAATCTAAGTAATACAAAACACCCCCATAGCAAAGAGCTGATGAAACAATTAAAACTGCCAGGTAAAAAATCTGCATAAGAACAGATCCGAGAAAGAAATCTTTTACATATCCATAGGAAACAATCAAGAAAATAGACATGATTGCAGTTGCCAGCACAATTTTTACCATTCCCTTGACAAGATAGCGCAATGAATACCCATTAATCCTTATATAAAGAACTGCTGCGAGGAATATAAAATTGATAATCATCGTTGCGGAGGTGGACAATGCAATAGCCTTATGCTGGAACGAATCAATAGTGAACGTAATGATGATCACATTGACAATAATTGCCATAAAGCTTGCGACAACGGGATAGCGCGGTGCATTGATCGCGTAATACACCGGTACGATAACTTTGTTAGCTGAATAGGCAAAAAGTCCAACGGCATAAAGCGAGAGCGCTATAGCGGTTGCTTCTGTATCGTGCAGGTTAAATGCACCGTGTTCGAATATAACTTTAATAATTGGCTCCGAGAGGATGATTAATCCAGCCGTAGCAGGAATTGTCAGACAAAAAACCATTGTCAGGGATGAAACAAAGGTGTTTTTCATCTCTTGGAAATTTTTCTGGGAGGCTTGGCGGGCAAGAACAGGCAACGCAGCTATTGAAAGAGCGACCCCGAAAAGCCCGATTGGCAGTTGCACAAGTCTAAATGCATAATTGAGCCACGATACGGAGCCTTCAACACATGAGGCGGCGAAATTGGTGTTAATGAAAATATTGATCTGTGTTGCAGACAGTCCAATGGTTGCCGGGATCATTAATTTTACAATTCGAGTGAGACCTGGATCCTTATAGTTTAAAGATGGCAAAAATCGAAAACCAACCTTTTTCAAAGAGGGCAGCTGTACGCCCAGCTGAAGCAAACCTCCTATCAGTGTTCCATAGGCCATTCCTATTATTGCAGGGTAACCATACCGGGGCAAAATAAATGCCAGCGATGTCCCACCAACAATTGAACCCAAGTTAAAAAAACTTGATGCAAGGGAGGGAACAAAGAAATGTCCTCGGGTATTGAGAATGCCCATGACCACGGCTGCAAGAGAGATGAACAGTAAAAACGGCATCATGATAATTGTCATTGTAGACGTCAGTTCAGCCTTACCCGCAACATTGATAAATTCAGGTGCTAGAACGGTAACAATAGAATCAGCAAAATAGATAGCAATCAGGGAGATCAGGGAAATGGCAATGGCAAAAAAGCAGAGCACATTTGAGGCCAAACGCCACGTTTCTTCTTTGGTTCTATTGGCATTATAATCTGAAAAAACAGCAACAAAAGCTGCAGAGAGAGCGCCTTCAGCAAATAAGTCTCTTAGGAGGTTCGGTATCCGAAAGGCAACCACAAATGCATCATAGGCATATCCAGCACCAAACAAGCCGGCAAAGATCTGCTCCCTTACAAGCCCGAGCACCCTGCTGCACAT
>JABDPQ010000163.1 GCA_013042695.1 Desulfobacterales bacterium
CTGTGAGTCCATGAGGTTTGTTGAGTTTGTGGTGATCAACAGCCAGTGAACTGCTGAAATCATTCCTGCCGGAAAAATCTCTGGGCAGCAAGGTAAACAAGAATATAAGTGAACAAATCCCGACAAATATAGATACAACCCGAATCATCGACGTTGACATACGCCGCTCGCTGTAACTGGTCTTATGAAGATTTAACGCAACGATCCTCTCAAGGTGTTCAGGCAAAGGTTCTCGAGCCAATTCACGAGCAATCGCATGATCAAGTGCCTGATCCTTTAAAGACAGGTCTTTGAAATGTTCACATGTTTGCTCATGATTATTTGCTCGATTAGATTATGACATATCAGAAAGATCCTTATTTTCCAGCCAATTGTGATATTTTCCGCAATCCATCACTTCACCTCCTGCATCAAGATAGAGGTAAGGGAGACGATTTTTTTCAAGCCGGCTTTTTTCCCCATCTTTATTAACAACTCTCTTTTAATCCTCTTCTTGGCTCGCGCCAGCCGTGACATGACTGTGCCGATAGGAATTTCAAGTACATCGGCAATCTCTTGATAGGTCATGTCTTCCATATAAAATAGGATAAGGGGGGATTTATGCTTCTCCGGCAGTTCATCAAGGGCTGCCTGCACCATATTTTTGTTGATTTTTTTTTCAATTGCAGCAGACAATGAGTCGGCAGATTAATTGGTGATGTGTTTCAGATAGCCTGAGCCGTCGTCGAGGAATGGTCTTTTCTTAAATAATTGACGCTCTCTGAGAAAAGTCGTCCGTAAGATCGAGAAAAGCCACTGACGGCATTTATTATCATCTCTAAGCTGATAAAATTTTCTAAAAGCCGTATACAATGTTTCTTGGACGATGTCCTCGGCGTCGTAGGGTCTTCCTGTGTACTTTAAAGCGATATTATAGAGAAATTCGAGATGTGGAAAAGCGAGTTGTTTAAAACGGTCACGATCGACGCGTCTAAATTTTGCATCCATATTTTACCCCAGAGTTTGCTTGAGCTTAAATAGGTGTTAGAAAAGATGCACATATAAAGCTCTTGAGGCGATTACCTGGTTATATGAAAGCGTTTGAACACGGTTTATTCCCTCTTTTTCAGACCTCAATTACAGATCCTCCGCGACGAGGGTCTCCGGCTCCTGATTTTCCGGGAATCACGGCATGAACTCCTCCAAAATATACATCAAGGTGATCCCAGGGATTGATTTTGACTATTTGAGCCAATTCCGCCACCGCTTTGGCGGAAAAACCTGGTTCTACCTGTACTATCTCACCATCCCAATACAAGCGAGGTGCGTTAACCGCTTCCTGAAGATCCCTATCAAAGTCAACTACTTGACTCAGGACCTGGCTTACCGCAGGACGTATCCGCTTGGAGCCGCCGCTGCCGATAACCAGACGGACCTCTTTTTCTTTGAGCAGCAAAGATGGCGACATCATAGAACCTACCCGTATTCCTGCAGGACTAGAATGAAATCCATCCGGATGAAGGTCATCCTCACCCATCATATTATTTAACATAACTCCGGTGCCAGGAGCAAAATATCCAGAGCCTTCGCCATTAGAGCAGGTCATTGAAGCACAATTTCCCTGACGATCAGATATGGAGACATGAGTAGTACCGCGGCTAAAAAGTCTCATTTGGTTAATAGCAGTCTTAAAACGTTGCTGGTCTTCGAGAAAAGCATATAACTGATCCGGAGTCGTCACCCCCTTTTTACGGATCTCTTCAACCTGCTGCATGAGACTGACAGTTCGGGCCAAATGGGTCCCATCTCCCCAGCTGCCATGATAAGAACCGAGATTCTCCATCAGAGAAAGAGAAAGACCAATCAGCGTACCACCCATGGAAGGTTCCGGCGAAGTGAGCAGCGTATGGCCACGATATGGAATTTTCAATGGCTTGCGCTCATAGACACGGTAGTTCGCCAAATCCTGGCGAGAGAGCAGGCCATTTCCCTCTCTCATATCACGATCAATCTTGACTGCAATATCACCATTGTAAAAACGTTCACCTTTGTCATCAGCGAGTTCATCAAGAAACATGGCACAAGCAGGATTTTTCATCTTGTTCCCATGTTTCAAATATCGGCCGCCAGGTTCATAAAGCTCTTTACCGTCAGGCAGCAGCGTCATGATCGAATAGAGCAACTGGAGAAAATGACCTTGCTGCTGATTGATTATGTGCTCTCTGGCATATTCCCTGGCAGGAAGCAGAACTTCGGCAAGGCTCATCCTGCCAAGGCGATCTTGAATATGAATCAGTCCTTTCAGATTTCCGGGTACCGCAACAGAGCCGCGCCCAACATTGAAATCTTGGGATTTTCCTGAGAAATGAACGGTAACCGGGAAGAAATGAGGCTGCATCCCGGATATATCACGACCAAGTCCAGGTGTATTGACAAAAAAATCAAAAAACAGGTCTTGCCCTTGTTTTTCACTGTGTCCCAGCAGAAATCCCCCGCCGCCAAGACTTGTCAGCGTTGGTTCAACAACTGCTGAAGCAAATCCTGCAGCCACAACGGCATCAAAAGCATTTCCCCCTTCTCGTAAAATCTGCCCTGCAGCCTCACCTACCAGATCGTGGCCGGATGCAACGATAGCCTTACTGTGCTTGCTCATTTCCAAAATCCCTGATGGACAACAGCAATAACTTCTTTAGAATCATTGGGCCGATGGTAAATTTCTCGCTGCATTTGCGCTCCTGTGCCACGTGCTATTCCCCGTGGTCTCCAGAAATCTCAGATTGAGTTTTCCCCTGTTTGAGCCAGCGCAGAGCTGCTGCGGCCAGCCAGCGGGAGCCAAGTTCAAGACAATTTTCATCGAAGTCAAACCCACTGCTGTGTGCGGGAGATTTTTCTGTTGGCAGCGCCGCACCAAATCGAACCATGCACCCCTCGAGACGCTGAAGATAAAAAGAGAAATCCTCACCGCCAAGGCTTGGAAAACCTTGCGAAATAACTTTATCGGCAGGAACAACGTCCTTGGCGGCAATCGCAGCAATTTCAGCAGCTCGTTTACTGTTAATGACAGCCGGCAGCCCTTCTTCAAAAACAAGATCTGCATAGACGTCGTACATCGTCTCAATTGATTGAACGATTCTTTTCAATCCGTCTATGGTCCTTAATCGCGTGATTTCGTCGGTTGACCTCACTGTTCCCTGGAGCAGTGCTTCACTGGCTATGACATTGTGAAGCGTACCGGCATGGAAACTCCCTATAGTAATGACTTCTGCTTTGTTCGGATCCACTTCTCGGGAAACCAAGGTCTGGATGATAGTCACCAAACTCGACGCGGCAACGATTGCATCAGTCGCCTCATGCGGCCTGGCCGCGTGACCGCCTCTGCCACGAATGCTGATTGTGAACGGGTCTGAGTAGGCACAGATAATTCCCTGATTGACAGTGATCTCTCCTGTTTTGAAATGTATATCGATATGGCCGGAAAATATAGCATCGACATCGTCGACGATACCGTCATTCACCAACATTGATGCACCGTTGCCATGTTCTTCCGAGGGTTGAAATATCAACTTAATGCGACCGGGTAGCTTCCCTGCCC
>JABDPQ010000164.1 GCA_013042695.1 Desulfobacterales bacterium
GATTCTGCACCGCAGCGGTTCCAAGAAAGGTACCATATCGGGAGGAGTTATTCTTTTGGTCGGCTCCCTGCTCACCCTGCGTTTTGACTTACAAACGACGATGCTTGAGTGTTTCTTGGTCTTTCTGGTCATGGGGCTTGGCATGGGGTTCGTCACGATTTCAACGCTAATTCTGGTGCAGAATGGTGCCGAGTCAGAAGACTTAGGTATCGTCACCTCTTTACACCAGTTCGGCCGATCGCTTGGTGGAACAATAGGTGTGGGTATCTGCGGTGGTCTGGTGACCAATCGACTGCTTGACAGCCTGGAGAATACAGCACAAGTACTCCCCCCTTCTGTAATTAAACAACTCAATGAAAGTATAGAAAATATTTTACGCCCTGAGTTCCAGAGCCTTCTCGAGCCACCGGCAATGGAAGGTGTTCGGTTGTCTGTTTTCTCAGGTGTCTATGCAGTATTTATCATTGCTGTCGCTTCATCTTTTTTCTGTCTGCTGTGTGGCCTTTGTATTTCTGAGAAAAAGGTCAAAATATAATTTCCCAACACCTTGTAATTGAAGCCTTATGCTCAATAGTATTGTCTAAGCCAAAGCGATAGCTTCATTACCATTCAAAAAATCAGCATAATCATTCAATTATTATCACCAGGAGATAGTTATGAGACGCCACAAGCAACTTTCCGTGTTCACCATTGTCATGTTGGCCTTTTTAAGTGTAACAGTCACTGCTTTTGCAGCAGGGATGAGTGATGGTGAAAAAGTAATTTTTAGAAAAACTGCCGATAACTTCATTGTCATGTACGATTCTTCAACATCCATGGCCGACCCATATGGACAATCGGATATAATGGAAATAGAGGCAGAACTGCAAATCCTCAAAGAAAAAGTAACCACCCTTCCAGAGCTGGACTGGCAGGCAGGTATCTATACATTTACGCCTGGCTGGTCGATGGATTACTTCAAACCATACCTGGGAATGCGCACCTACAATAAGACTGAATTTATGTCTACTATCAACAGCCTTCCAACCACTCCGGCAGGCGCAACTCAGCTCCAGGGAGGACTTGTTGGCCTGGGAAAAATCCTTGATAAGCTTTCGGGCAAAACAGTGGTTTTCCTCTTTACCGATGGTCAATACACCAGTCAGCCAGGTTTTCCATCTCCTGGTGCAATAGCCAAAGATTTAGCCGGAAAACATGATGTTTGTTTTCAAGTGATCAGCACCGAGAGTGACAAAGCCAATTACAAAGCAGTAATGGCCATTGCCTCCGCAAATGAATGCTCTGTGGTCGTGCCCTTCTCACAATTAGTTGGACGTCCCGAGTGGCTTACAGATGTTCTTTTTAATGTTGAGAAAGTCGACACTAAAGTAGCGGCCAAGAAGCCCATGAAAAAAGAGGTGATGGGCTACACCATGGGCAAAGTTCTCTTTGATTTTGATAAATCAAACATCAAACAGGAAAGCACTGTTGCCCTGATCAAACTCAGCATCTTTTTGAATGAGCATCCTATGGCCCGCACGGTACTCGCTGGACACACCGACAATGTTGGCGGGGAGAAATACAACATTAAGCTATCACAACGTCGGGCAGAAAGCGCCAGATCCTATCTGGTCGAGAAAATGGGCATCAATAAAGATCGAATAACCCTTAGCTGGTTCGGCAAGAGTGAGCCCGTGGCGAGTAATGACAGCGAGGAGGGTCGTGCAGAAAACCGCAGGGTGACCGCCATTGTAACGGGAATGTAGAGAGCACAAGATTATAATCCGGGCAAGAATAGTCCCGCTCCTGAGCCTTCTGGATTAGCGAAACTCGTTGGGCCGGCAGGTTCAGTCTTCGGTGTTGATCTTGTACTAAATGATTTCTCGGGCTAATAGCAATCAACACCGTTGAATCTTGATAACGTTGATTACCTGGCTCTTCTCGAAATAGTCGGTTTTCACCGTTTTGAATTGGTCGGTGAAACCGGTTTCAACAGTACACCACAGACAAAGGGTATTCTCCTCCGCACTGAGAAACCAGCGAGACGAACACATTTGCCCTGATTGTTTACCTCAAGACGAGTTTTGGGTAACTATTTGAAAATCTTAGTGAGGATCTGAATGCATTAATTACTGCTTTCATTTACTATTTTAATCGATCCAACAATTATAACTTGAACCTAATGCCAAGCTCATAAATCAAAACATCAAAGGAGATTCTCAATGGAAGGGACGTCATTTAAAGCTCTGGTAATAACAGAGACCGAAGACAAAAAATATCTACGGCAAATATGTGACAAAACCGTCGATGATCTGCCACCGGGAGATGTTATCATTCAAGTCCACTATTCATCCCTCAACTACAAAGATGCCTTGTCCGCCAGCGGCAATAAAGGCGTGACACGCAATTACCCTCATACTCCCGGCATTGATGCGTCCGGAACGGTGGCTGAAAGCTCCAACAGCGCATTCAAACCAGGCGATGAAGTCATCGTTACCAGTTATGACCTGGGCATGAACACTGCAGGGGGGTTCGGCCAGTATATTCGCGTACCTGCCCAGTGGGTAGTTCCCCTGCCCAAAGGGCTGACCTTACGAGAGGCCATGTGCTATGGCACTGCAGGGTTTACTGCTGCTTTATCGGTCTACCAGCTATCAACCCATGGAATAAAACCAGAAGATGGCGAAGTTCTGGTATCTGGCGCCACTGGCGGGGTTGGCAGTATTGCTGTGGCGATATTGTCTAAAATAGGCTACCCGGTTGTTGCCGTCAACGGCCAGAAAGATGCTTCACCATACCTGCAAAAAATTGGTGCACAGCGTGTCATCGAGATCGAAGAAGCTACAGATAAGAGCGGCCGTCCGCTGCTGAAAAGTATGTATGCCGGCAGCATTGATAACGTTGGTGGAGATATTTTGGCAACAACCATCAAGTCAGTCAATAACAATGGTGTGGTAACCAGCTGTGGACACATCGCATCACCAGATCTACCCATCAACGTCTTTCCCTTCATTCTGCGCGGGGTAACTCTCGTGGGAATCGATTCACAGAATTGTCCCATGACGCATCGTTGTAAAACATGGGAATTACTGGCAGATGATTGGAAAATCCCACAAATGGAAGAAGTCGTAACAGAAATTGGCCTGTCCGATCTTGATCAACAGATCAGCAATATGCTGCAGAGAAAGCATAAAGGCCGTGCACTTGTTCGTATGACCTGATAAGCGGTGAGAGAGAGATACCATCCCACCGACGATGCATATGACCGGGGGGATGGTTGTCTCCCCTCGTCTATGTCTTGATTACACTCAAATAGCAAGCTGCCCAGCAGCAATTCATCCAGGCTGAAATCACCTCCATCCTGACTCCAGCTTCATCCTCGCAGTGTAACCGCCTGTAATCTTCTTTGCCTGTCAAAGTAAAAAAAATCTCATACATCTGAGCCTTTTACAAAATGATGATTTTCGTCCAAAGTCAAACCATGCGAAAAATTTTTACCGCAGCCATATAATTGCTATTCCGAGGATAAAAATTTAAGCATAACGTAACGGTTGAACGAAAAGGACGTTTTGCAAGTGGCTCATCTCATTTATCTTTAAATTAATTTCCACGAACTGCCGATATAGAAAATAATCAGCACGTGATCACTAAGCAGCTGCTCCAACCATTTATTAGAGCCTAACAATACAGCAGGTACCATCGACAGAAAACTATTCCATCCAGGCAGTCACTGAAAAATCTGACGTGAGGGAAAAGTAAATCATGAAAATGATTAAACAAGTCGGTACTTATGGCTTAATTTTTCTTCT
>JABDPQ010000167.1 GCA_013042695.1 Desulfobacterales bacterium
GGGTAGCGTTGTGGATTTGACAGCTGCTGATGTCCTCTATATTATCGCCAGCGGAACGATTGAGCGAACCTACCAGGGCAAAGTAATTGAAACACTCAGATCGTCCGATTTTTTCGGCGAGGCTTCCTCTTTTTTCTCAGAGGCAGATCTGTCTAAATACAGCCAAGCCTCTACGGTTCAGGGATATACCATTGATGTCAAACAGATCAGAAACATCCCGGTGGTTCGCTGGAAATTATTGGAAACCCACCTGAAGAGAAACCTGGCCCTTTACGAATCCGGCAGTGTAACGGAGACAAGCTCTAAAAAATGAAAGAGACCAATATCGGAACCAAAGAGACAAAAGTTGCCAGGCGTCTGAAAAACCTGATCAGTGCCAATCACTATTTTGCCGAGATAGAATCTTTAGATGACCTCTTTCCAATAATGTTGGATCTGGCCAAAAATATCACCGAAGCAGAAGCGGCCTCACTGCTGCTTTATAATCCGCAACAAAACATCCTTGAGTTCGGTTCAATCGCAGATGAAATATTGGATCAGGAGCAAATAGAGTCGCTGAAAAACTCGATAAAAGTCAAACTCGGCGAAGGTATCTCCGGTTGGGTTGCCAAGAACAGGGAACCGCTCATCGTCAATGATGTTCAAAACGATTCCAGGTTTTTGAAACTAGCCGATAAAAAAAGTGGTTTTACCACCCGAAATCTTATCTGTGTGCCGTTAATCTATGGTGATGATCTTCTGGGTGTGCTCAATGTGCTCAATTCAAAAACAAAAAAGCTGTTTGATGAGGAAGACCGGGAGATTCTGCTCAGCTATGCCTATCTGGCCTCGGTTGCGATCATACGATCCAGACTCATTCAAACTCGTCTGAGCCAGCAGCGACTTGAAATACAACTGGCCGCAGCCGCGAAAATTCAATCAATGTTCTGGCCACAAACGCCCCAGCTTGGATATGGCAGCCACGTGTGGGCTACGTCACGTCCAGCCTCTTTTGTCGGTGGCGATCTCTATGATTTTCTGCCTTTGGGAGACGGCAGCTGGGTCATATATGTGGCGGATGTCTCCGACAAAGGATTGCCGGCAGCGATGGTCATGGTCGCCTTGTGGTCAAAGATTCGCTCCGAGGTTTCTCTGCATGGCACTATCGAACAACTTCTCGGGGCGATCAACGATTCAATGTATGATTTATTGTCCAACGAAGGCTTTTTCGCCACCATCATACTCGGCAGATATTGGCCTCAAAACGGCACGCTGAATCTCGTGCGTGGTGGACACCTCAACCCATTGTGGATTACAAAAGGCAGACTCAAGAAAATACCAAAACTCAACGGCGTCTCACTGGGCATTGCCAGGCAGGTAGATTATAGAAAGGAGCAGATACACATTATGCCTGGTGAATCTATCCTCTTCATGTCAGACGGCGTCACCGAGGCGGAAAACGATCAGTATGAACTATTTGGCGAAAAACGTCTGATTGAACATATTCAACACGCATCAAGCCCGCCCTGGAGCAGCGGGATTCTTGACAAGGTGAAAGCCTGGCGGGGAAAAGCCAAACAAAGCGACGACCTCACCCTTTTGGAGATTTGGCGCGACGAAACTTAAGTTAAAGAGCCAAAGAATAGAAAAAATAGGGGACGTACCACGATTATTTTCCCACATCATCAGTATGAATGTCACCTCGAGCCAGTGAGGCAAAAATTCCTATCACACAGAGAACGCTGAAAACGCCAAAGGTCAGCCTGATACTTCTCAGTAAATCAGGATAGAGATCTGCAGAAATGGCTTGCCCCCCAACAAAGAGCGAGAGAATCAACATGGCAATTCCCATAGAAAACATCTGGCCAAGCACACGCATGGTTCCTACAGATCCAGAAGCAATTCCAAGGTAGCGGCGCTCTACAGAACCCATGATCGCATTCATATTGGGGGAAGAAAATAAGGCAAAGCCAAAGCCGAGGGACATCAAAACAACAACGATGACAACGAGCGAAGCCCCCTGGCTCACGAAAGTAAAATAAAGTAATCCCAGACAGGTAATTGCCATACCGATTGAAGATATGATCCGCGGTTCGACTCTATCTGAGAGGCGGCCGGCAAAGGGAGAAAAAAGGGCCATCATCACCGGTTGGGCGACCAATACTGTACCGGCCATGCGCGGATCAAGCCCTTTGAGGTACTGCAGATAAAGGCTTAAAAGAAAGGCCAGGGCGAATGTCGCACTGTAATGTATCAGGGCAGCCGCACTTGATAGCGCAAACACCTTGTTGTTCATGAATAAATCGACTTGAAAGAGCGGCTCTTTGATGGTGCGCTGACGTATAACAAAGCCAACCAATCCTCCACAACCAGCAATGAGCATCAGCAGGCCGGCAGGGC
>JABDPQ010000171.1 GCA_013042695.1 Desulfobacterales bacterium
GGTCATCGAGTTCTTCGGCCGCTGGCTGTATGACATCTGCTGCAAAACTGCTGACCATATCCTTGATCTGTTCATAGGTATCCAAGCCATGAAGGGGAGATTGAATCATTATCGTCACCGTCTGTTAAATTGATACATGCAACAAGGTTAAAGTTATCGTCTTTTCTCATAAAAGATATACTATGGTAGCACAAACTGCTTGGTGCGAAAAGCCGGCCGAAAGCAATATGTGTTACCGATGTCGACAGCGCTCTCGGCTCATCCTCGCTTATAGTTTACCACCATCCGGAAGAAGAAGTATGAAATTGGTGAACGTGGGGTGCAGCTGTTAAAGGATCTCATAGAGCACAAAAATGCCAACTATGCGAATCAGATCGGAGAATGGCAGTCTGAGCAAGCTCACTTCGCCGCTTACATCTTCTCGTGCCGCTTCATCCAGCTGAGTTTGATTGGTAATCAAATAGTAAATTAAGGAGCACAACACATGCAGGCAGCGAGCATAGCAGATGTACCAGGTGAGCGATTTCCCAGTGGCAGACATACAAGAGTTTTCGTCGGGGCACAAAGTACCCTCCAGGCAGAACATTTCGTATCAGGCTTGGTGGTGATCGAGCCGGGTGGGTCAGTACCGCTCCACGCTCACGAGCAGGAGGAGGTCTACTATATTCTCAAAGGCACGGGGGAAATGACGGTAGGAGAGGAAACGCGAGTCTTCGACGCTGTTTCGGCCATCTATATACCTGCAGATATTGACCATTCTTTACTGAACACAGGTACAGATGAATTGCATATGCTTTTCGTCTACGCCCCTGCGGGGATCGTTGAACACTGGCAGCAGGAACGAACCGGTCAGCTCAGATAGGTTGTTTTAGTATTGTGCTCTCAGTTCCATAAATTAGCTCCGGGGGTGGAAATTGATGGTGATATTATTCCACATATGGAATTTGCATAAATTCTCACGGCAGGGAAAAAATCGATATGGACACAAACAAACAATATGCTGCTTTCATAACTGGAAGTAGCCGAGGTATTGGCAGGGGTATCGCCTTAACACTAGCGGCCAAAGGATTTAACATTGCTCTGAACGGCAGAGCTGCGAGCCCCGCCTTGCAGCAGACCTATGAGGACATCAGACAATTAGATGTTAAGGTCATAACCGTTTCGGGCGATATCTCCAAAATAGAAGACCACAGCACCATGCTTGAGAAAGCCGAACAGGCAATAGGCCCGTTGACTACCCTTGTCAACAATGCCGGAGTCTCCGTTCAGAAGAGGGGGGATCTTCTGGATGTCACGCCAGAAAGTTATGACCGCTGTCTTGCAATCAATACCAGAGCCCCGTTCTTTCTCTCTCAGGCCTTTGCCCGTTGCGTTATTACTCGAGCCAGCCGACCCGATGTATATCACAGCATCATCAATATTACCTCGGCCAATTCGGTAGCCGCTGTAGCTTCACGGGGGGAATACTGTGTTTCCAAGGCCGCTGCGGCAATGATGTCCAAGGTGTTTGCCGTTCGTCTGGCTGCAGATGACATCTGTGTATTCGATGTGCAACCAGGGATCATTCGAACTGACATGACACAACCTGTAATCGACACCTATAACAAACGCATTCAGGAAGAGGATTTTACTCTGATCAAACGAATTGGTGAGCCGGAGGATATCGGTGTAATTGTGACAACGCTGGCAAGCGGCGGGATGCCGTATGTTACCGGTCAAAAAATATCGGCGGATGCGGGTCTTGTGCTCCCCCGGTTCTGACAGAATCCTTGAGCAGCCGCATACTACTCAGGAGCAATAGTTAGTAGGCTCCTAATAATCGACATGATCACACTGAGCGGGATATGGTTTGCAGCAAGTGGTTGGCGTATGTAATATCCTTGGCAATGATATGCAGGTACACCCCTTTAGAAGGTAATTGATCTTGGATGAGCGCTAAGTCTTCCTCAGTAAGATCTCCCCATATGATCAGGTTTTTGGTCTTTACAATCTTTTTAAACAACGCCATCATTTCAGAAACCGACGGCCCTCCAACATCCTTGTTCACCTGGATAACCTTCAACTCATCCATCTCCAGCAGTTCATCGACGATAAAGAAAGAGGATGGGTGTAAATGGATAGCCGTATATTCGTAATCCTTACAGATCAGCTCGCCGCACGGGCGCAACATCTTTCTGAACAGATCAGGTGAGAGCAGGGCAGATAAATCTTCCTGATACCAAATGCATTTGCCCGGTGTCCAGACGTTATAGAAACCTATTGATCGTCCACCGTGAAAATCCCTTATTAGGGCCTGCTGTTTTTTGATCACTTGCAGAAAAGCTTCTGTAAGCTGACGCAGCAGCCTGGAGGATTTTTCAGGTTGCAGCATTATGGCATAGACCATGGCCTCCTGACCAAGGATAGCGCCCAGCATGTCCGAAGGACCGCGCATTATCGGCTCGCCCACGGGAAATCGGTCATTTGACAGTTCAATGAGCGCCCCGGTAAATTCCAGATACTTGGCAAGCCAGGGATCATGCTGATCGAGTATGATCTCCTCCTGGCTTTCGATAGTAGCACCAGTTGGTTCTGAAACAAAACTGTTATCCATTGCCATTATTTTGCAGCCAAGCATAGCCTCCATCCATGGTATACCGGTAAATGGCATGCCAACCCAGAAACCATCCTGTTCAACCAGTAATGAATCCTGATACATCTGCTCGTAATCAGCCATAAATGCACTGACATCGAGCATATCGGGTGTGATTACCTTACCTGGCTGAAGCAATGGTTGTGCGGCGCCGTAGTGCCTGCTGAAGAAAAAGTCTTCGGCAATAGTCACCGATGCCAGGGGCCTGCCCGTATCCTCTCGCTGCCAATATCTGAGATGCTTGTCTATTTTCCGGTTTATTGATTTAGCCATAGTGGCCCCCATATGGATTTTGTCTACTTGTATTTTGGCTGGGTGATGTCCTTATCCAGGTGCATAAACCACATCATTGATAGTGAATTGCCCTCTATAGCATAAAACATCTTTATGGTTGGAAGCCACTAGATTTTCAATTTTCGCCATATCATTTGCCGTAGCAGCATTGATTTGCATTGCATTAGTACCCATTATGTAGGACGAGCAGGATTGAAGCTGTTTCCTTGAAGCAGGAGATTGTACCAAGCAGATGAAAGGGAGTTGTGAAGTCCCGTGAGCAGTAAAAGCAATGCATCAGAAAAGCTTTCTCCAATTACGCTAAACATCTATAGGATACTGGTACTAGGTGGTTTTACAGCGTTTCTGTGTGGGGCCTTGACTATACCGTTTTACTATGAGACGCAAACACTCTGGTACAAAGTGGGTATCGACAACACCCTGCTCAGGACGGCGCAGTTGGCAGGAATGCTCGCCCTCGCCCTTCTTTTTGTGCAAATCACCCTGTCTGTCCAGAGCATGTTTTTGAAGATGCTTTTTGGAGGTGCCAGAATTCTGCGCTGGCACCAACGCAACGGCGTCCTCATCGCTTTTCTGGCCTTAAGCCATGTTTTTCTTGTTTTAGCCCCGGAAGGAATGGCAAATTTGCCGATTGGTAAAAAACACTGGCCGGAGATGGTGGGAGCTCTCCTTTTTGCACTAGTAACCTTAACGGTTGTGGGCTCGTATTTTAGACAGAAACTGAATTTGAATTATAAAACGTGGAAAGCAATTCACCAGCCGCTCGGTTACCTGGTTATTGCACTTGTGACTGTTCACGTTCTTTATGTCAGCGAGTCCTTTGAGCAAAATGTACCAAAGATCTCATTACTCATTGCATTTTTCGGGATCGTTTTACAAGTGGTTATCGTCAAACTCCTGGTGTGGCGATCAAAGAAGAGAAAAACATAACAATTATAACTCTAAAAAGGAGGACAATATGAAAAAATTACATCTCGTTGGATTATCAATCTTGATTGTATTTCTCGCTGGACAAAGTGCACATAGTGCCGCTCGCAGCTGGGACCTAGATAAGGCACATTCAAACATATATTTTAGCATTGAGCATATATTCTCAAAGGTGCGTGGCCATTTTGATGATTTCAAATTAGAGGTTAACTTTGAGCCACAAAATCTCCAGGAGAGCCGGTTCGCCTTTGAAATAAAGGTGGATTCCATTGATACTAATATTGGCAAACGTGACAAGCACCTCAAGTCTGCTGATTTTTTCGACGCTGGAAAATATCCGTTGATCTCGTTTGCATCAGAAAAGATAACGGATGCAGGCAACGGAGTGTATGAGGTGGCCGGAAAGCTCACCATTAAAGATCAAACCTATGATCTGACATTACCGCTAAGCCTTGCCGGAGTCAAGGATCATCCCTCCCAAAAAGGCAAAGAAGTTGCAGGGTTTAACGGTGAAATCACCATAGATAGGCTGGCGTACAAGGTAGGCAACGGCAAATTTTTTGATGGGGGTATAATAGGCAAGGATGTCGATGTCTTGGTTACCCTTGAAGTGCTCAGTGACAAATAACGATTTTCCCTATTACAGCAGAAAACCTGTTATATGAATGAAAAAATAGGAGATTATCTAACAGTGAAGAAGCGCTGGTCACTCACATGAGGGCCAGCCATATCCCCATCGCCATGAAAAACCGGTGCAGGGAACACCGCCAAGGCGAACTGCCCGGTACATAAGCTCTGCTATGGCGGCGTATACCAATTCTACCTTCTTTGGTGAAAGATCATATTCTGCAGCCAACTCAGGAGTTCGCAGTGCACCAGTATCAAAGACGCAGCTTCTTAGGTCTACGTCTGCTTGCTGGCGTAAGGAAAAACTTTGTTCAGCGGACGTCTCCATTGTTCCCGCTGGATGATATAATCTGTCATGTTCGATGCAACAGCTCTCCCATGGGGGGCGGGCGCCATGCACGCTCTGAAGCTTCGGCACTTTGTCGGCCAGATATTCCCACCCGGCTGAGAGACCGCCGCTGCAACCATCAGTGGAGAAATCTGCAAGATGGCTATCGGCTTGCTTTTTGATTTCGGCCAGCTTTTCATGCCGGCCAATCTCAAGCTGACGTTCCAAAGAATTGTGATTTGGTTCTGCTGCGACATTTTCTTCAGCACTGCAGCTGCCACCTAAAAGCATGATAGCCGCTGAAATGAAAATGCAGTGACATATAAATCGTCTAATCATTCTAAAATATCAGGGTGATTGGTCACGGTATTTGGTTTGAGGGATTGGCTGCCCAAGCAGCTGGGCCGTATGCAGTAATAAACGTTCTAGGGTACTGAGCTTGGATCGTTCTGCAATGACTTCGCGTGCCAGTGCCGGCTCATCGGTTATAATCCCATCTACGCCAAGTGAGATCATCTGGGACATGGAAATCGGATCATTAATGGTCCAGACAAGCACATCCTTGTTTGCAGATTTTGTGCTGTGTACAAATGCAGATGTTGCCATCCCCCTGTTTACGGCAAGAAAATCAGCCTCCAGCCCGGTCATATCGCCAATAGCCGTCGCTGACAAGAGACCTATGTCCCAGTCCGGCCGCAACGAGCGGACCTTCTGGATACCATCGTACTTCAGGGACATGATGGCGATCTCATCAACCATGTTTTCCTGTTCTACGATATCAACAACTCGTTTTTCCAACTGCTGATCATGTCCATAATATTTCAGTTCTATCAGCACCCGCGATTCTCCTCGAGCCTCTTCGAGCACTTCTTTGAGGGTCGGTATGCGCTCTGCCATAAAATCTGGATTGAACCAGCTGCCGACATCAACTTCTTTGAGTTGAGCAAGAGTCGATTCATATACCTTTAGATTTACTCCGGCAAGTTTCATCAGGTCGCTGTCGTGGATGACTGCAATTTTGCCATCGACTGTTTCCTGAACATCAATTTCGACCCAATCAGTACCATCTGTAATTGCCTGGCGTATCGCCGCCAAGGTGTTTTCAGGGGCCGTACCTGCCGCACCTCGGTGGGCGTAAATGGTTATATTGTCGCGAGCTTGAATACCCTGCAGGAGCCAAACCCCAACTGCAGCAGAAATGATCGTACCGCTGATCAGCAGCACTATGAGCCTGGAGAAGGTGAAGCGCAATCGCCGCCGGGGATGAGATCTGGATAAACCGTGTAGTTCGGGAGCTGTATGAAAGCGACCATAAAGAACGACCAAAAGGCTGGCAAAGCTTCCAGAGGCTATTGTTGAAACAAGGATATTGCCAAGCGCCCCTAAAGCCGCGATTCCTCCAAGTACGATAACCATCAGATTGAGTGAATTGGAGAAATAGGGGATCAATCTGGAGCCAAAAAGCTGCAGGGCTCCAAGCGTCAACGCTCCGAGTATCAGAGCCGCAAAGGCCCAGGTCATAAATGATAAAAAGGCAATGTTTCTGTTACCAAGGCTCAGGTGTTCGCTTTTGCTAAAAGATGCAGCCGGAGCTATATCAGTGAACATGATCAGTGGAAGCGTAAGGGACCAGGCTACGAGCTTACGCGCAAGTATGACGAGCATCAGCAGTAAAGTAAAGGCTATCAATGAAGCTGCAAGTAGAAACTCTGCAGGTTTTAGGGAGAGATAATAATTGATGTCATACTTGGTAATAAGCAGCCATGCAATGACGGCGGCGACGAACAGAAAAGGGAGCGTGATCAGCAGAATCCTGAGAATTAATCGAACTGAAAAGGAGAATATTTCCTTTGTCCGCTTCCAGGTATAATAAATCGCCTGCTTTGCGCTGCAGCTTATTTCCTGAGCGGTGGCAGCGCATAGTATCATCATCGACGCTTGTTCGAAAATTGAAATAGCGATGAATAAGGCGCCAAACAGAATCAGTGATGCCATGCCTAGGGGTGAAAGCAGAAAGAACAGAATGTCGATGTCGGCGATCATGGGGCGACCGGCAAAATAGAGGATAAGTCGAGTCAGGACCCCAAATAATGGTGCAAATAAGAGAATGCCAAGCGCAATATAAACCAGGTGGATCAAAAATATTCGCCCAAGGCTTTTTGATAATAGAGCCGATACAGCTTGCAGACATTGCAGGATGAAACGAACCATATGCACCTCCAGGGTCAAACCTTGAAAAAGTGGAGGTCAAATGTCTCCATGATCTGAGGCCGAATTCCTGAATTCGTGAGCTGGATAGGTACCCAGCATGATGACTCGCTTGGCAAAAAAACGCAGTTCTTCTAAAGCAAGTTGCAGCGAGCGTTCTTCGATATGTCCTTCGACATCTGCATAGAAACGGGCAACATTGAAGTGTTTGTCGACGTAACTTTCAAGTTTCACCATTTGCACACCGTTGGTTGCAAATCCGCCCAAAGCCTTATAGAGTGCTGCAGGAATATTTCTTACTTCAAATACAAAACTGGTAAGATATCTGATCCCATCAACTAAATTAGGGACATCATTTTGGCGCGAAAATATCAGGAACCGGGTTGCATTGTGAGAAGCGTCCTGAACATCTTTTTGTAAGATTTCAAGACCGTAAATCTCAGCGGAAAGCTCAGAGCCAATTGATGCCTGTGATTTATCACCCCATTTCTTGATGTCAGATGCACCTTTTGCCGTATCGGCAACAACATGCCTCTCCAGTTTGAGATCTTCAATGATTTTCTTACACTGCGGGATTGCATGGACATGGCTGTGAACATCGGTTAAGTCATCAAGTTTTGCACCGGGAAGTCCAAGTAAACAATGGCGTATCAACTGGAAATGCTCGCCGATGATATAGAGCTCGCCATTGGGGATCAGCCCGTGAACGTCAGCAACCCGTCCAGCCAGGGTGTTATCGACAGGTATCATAGCCAGGTCTGCGACCTTCTCCCGGACCGCTCGAAAAGCGGCATCAAAAGAAACACTGGGAACTGTTTCAAGCTCAGGAAACGCCATCCGGCAGGCAAGGTCTGAATAGGCGCCAGCCATCCCCTGAAAGGCTATTGTCTTGTATCTTGTATTCTTCATTGTCGTATTGCAGGCTCCGTTTTGTATACTTCCTGTTTTAATGGATCAAGGACTTCGTTGAATTATCTCTTTCAAACGAGAGATCCTAACCATTGTGGACATATACCGCAATATATTGTCTGCCAATCGTCCTGAGTGAGGTAGATTTTGCACCTTCCAGTCTGCAGCCTCATCTAATTTCTTATTCTGCTTTGATTCAACACCGACTAGACGTGACATCATAAGTTCGAGGCGCTTCGCCAGGCAAGCAACAAGTCATCGGATAGTTCTCATTCATGCCACACCCTTTTCCATAGATCCAATAATGGCTGCCTTTAAAGATGAGTGGCCAGATGCTGAAACTGTCAATCTACTCGACGATGCTCTCGGTAAAGACCTCAACTCAGGGACGTTCGGACATGATCTTATTGAACAGCGTATCGAGGCTCTGGGTAACTATGGTGAGCGGATGGGAGCAGACGGCATTCTCTACAGTTGTTCTGCATTCGGAAAGGAGATCGACGCGGTAAAAGGGCAACTTGAAATACCGGTGCTTAAACCAAATGAAGCGATGTTTGAGGAAGC
>JABDPQ010000351.1 GCA_013042695.1 Desulfobacterales bacterium
CCGCCGAACCTCCCGCCGCCACCGGTAAAAGATGATCCGCTGCTATGCATTGGTGCCGGTACTCTATAGCCGCTGTTTATTGATCTTCCAAATTGGTTGCTCCAGGCATCAACATGAGGCCCCAGGCCAAAAGCCAGGAGGTAAGGAAACCGCTCATCACGAATGGCTGGTGATTGCTTTTTCAATTCGGCCTGGAAAAAGTCCCTTGCCGAGGTCAGATTCTTACTAAGCGCCACCCCATCTAGGCTGTCTCTTGTTTTGGCAAAATAAAAGACGGCATAAATAGCACTGGTGTAAAGACAGAATAACCCCAGATAAAGAAGCGTTGAGAGTCCCAAAAAGAAACAGCATCCGAAGAGAATAATGAGTAAAACGGGGAAAAGATGCAGATAAATAGAACGTCTCAAAGAATAATCTGAACGACTGCGATAGATGACAGCGTTTGCCGAGCCGACAATGAGACCAATAAGGCCAGCAAAACCTCCGAAAAGCGTTGCAAACAATTCATTTTGATGAATAAAACAATTTGCCAGCAAGAGAAAAAATGCGCTGATAAGACCCACAACAATAAAGGACCAGCGGTATTCTAAGGGATTATTTAAGGCCTTTGTCAACGTATCAACTCGCTTTTTCAGGGGCTTTGTAATCGTCACGGCAGGTTGAAAAGAACTGGATTTCTCTCGGTAATATTTCCGGATCCGCCTGGTATCGGTGGTATCACCATCAATAAAAAAGCCATCAATAAGCTCCCGCTCGTAACCAGAAAATTGCTGTCGTTTCTGTAAAAGTTCAAGATGCAGAACAAACTGGCCGGGAATCTTCCAGCCCAAAAACGGTATCGTTACCGGCTCAATGTAACTTTTCATTTTTTCCTCAACTACCAGCCGTGCCAACACGGCAGCAACCTCATGTCCACTTGTTTTTCTGTCCCACAGTGCTCCAACTGTTTCTGGCAGCAGGTTGAAGACGTTCTTCTGCAGCCATTCTTCTGAAATCTGATCATAAGACAGCAGTGGTTTAAAGCGGTCGTGCCGAAATTCATGCCGATAGAAGAGCCAAGAAGAGCCAATCAAAAAGAGTACGAGAAATAAGCTTGCAATGGACGCAAGCCATACAGGAGCCGGCTCAATGGCGATGTGTCTTCTTCTCGCCAGCTTATTTTTCTTATAATAGAGCACGTCTGCTGAGCCAGTATGAGTAAATGTTTTTCTGACTACCACACCTCTGCCTGGAAGAAGGTTCTCTTCTTCTACAATCAAAGGAGAAGCGACACCTTGCCAGTCTGCAGCAGACACCAACTCCAACTGAAACGTCTCAATCCTTCCCGATCGTTTGGAAAAGGCAAAATCATGATTCAGAAGAAAACGATTGTCTGACTGGGGTAAAAGAATTTTGGACAATGAATAGTCTAGAAGATAGGTGATTGCCCGGTTTTTAAATGGCGGATCATCAGGCAATCTGCTGCGCCAGCGCAGGGTATTTCTGTCCACCCACTTATAGTGATCGATTTTGCTTAGATTGCCCTTCTTTAGAGCAACCAGCTGCCCATCAGGTTCGATACGGTAGATACCGTTAAGCGTAAAGGACTGCCCCGGCTGCACGTTAAACTGGCGTTCGCCGCCATTCCAGTTTCCATCAAAGACGATTTGCTGCTTTTCCTTGATATGCAGTTTTCCATCCCCTGCCAGGCGAGCCTTAACAGAAAAATCGTGCCAGTAAAGCGTGCGATTTTCAGCAGATACATTAAAAGCTGCTAAAAAAAGATATACAAAGAGACCAAACAAGGTGACACAGGTACATTTCATAACACTACTTCAATCCATTAAATTTCAAACGAATCAAGCGAATAAGGTCAGACTCGACAGCTGTATTTGACCCAGGTTATTGTTCAATTCATGTTTCCTGAATCAATCATAGCAAATAAAGACACGTTTGAGAATTTTCGGAACAATTATATAGCTATTCCCGAACCCAGTTGAGTGTCAAGATGATTCAGACTTATGCCGCTATGTATTGTAATTCAAGCTGTTACTATGTGTTAGATTGTTATTGCTGCAATATGCCTTATCTTATCTCTAACTAGTGGAGGCATCAATATTGTAAGTCTTTTTTCAGACAACGAGCATATATCAAAAACGTCCTTGAGGGCAATCATACATCCGTAAAATAAACCTGAGGCAAACATGATACATTTATACACGTGGGGAACACCAAATGGTCGTAAAATATCGATAATGCTGGAAGAAGCGGCATTACCATACCGAGTAATACCAATCGATATTAGTAAAGGTGAGCAATTTGATCCGACCTTTTTAGCAATCAACCCCAATAATAAAATCCCAGCAATTGTTGATGATGAAAATGGGCAATCCTTCTTCGAATCTGGTGCCATTTTGCTCTATCTGGCGGAAAAATCCGGAAAATTATTGCCAGACAATACCATG
>JABDPQ010000187.1 GCA_013042695.1 Desulfobacterales bacterium
CTGTGAAAACCGATGGTAAAAAAGACGAGCTTAGAAGGGAATCTACATGACTCCCTAGAGATAATAAATGATTTTGCCAGAAACTATATTACATAAAAATGTTTTACGCAAAATAATATTTTAAAATATTATCTTGGGCCTCGCAAGACGATTGCTTATGTTAAGATTTTTTCATTTGAATCGATGCTACAGGGGTAATTCGTTGACTGTACCCTTTCTTCTCTCTAAGGAGAATATCTGTGGTAGTGGAGTAAAACTGCATCTTTTAGAATTCTGAGCCACTTGCAAAACGCCCTTTTCGTTCAACCTCTACGTTATGCTTAAAATTTTATCCTCGGATAATCAACTATATGCCTGCGGCAAAATTTTTCGCATGGTTTGACTTTGAACGAAAATCATCATTTTTCAAAAGGCTCATTCTATGTAAATTAAAACTGGCTACCCTGACCAATCATCGTTGTTGCGGCAAAGTTTGGCGATGAGAAGGTCGGCGATCGCCGCTGTCGACCGGGCTATGCCATATGCCATGCTGGCATCAATCATTTGCCCACGTGTCATCGCACCAACGGCAAAGACAGGAGGATTCGATACAGAGGCTGCATCTCTATCGGGTTGGATGATCTGGTAGGTTTCGGGGTTCACCAGGATACTGCCGGTCTTGTAAGAACTATAATCAGCCGGCTCAACGATTCGAGTTTCCTCAACTTGAATAACGTTTCTTCTTAACAGATTGCGTGTCAGCGCCGCTGAATCTGACTCCAGGGATCGTGTCTGGCCTCGGGCGTTGACAACATAATGATACGCATCGCAGCGGGTATTGCCCTCAGGGTCTTTATAGGTGAATTTATACTCACCGGTCGCATCGTCGCGTTCAAAATGATAGTCATTGCCCAGTTTGACAATAGAGACGATGCCAGCTTGCAACAAGGCCAGCAATTTCTCGGCATTGATGACTGGTTGGGTGGCGGCATGCATGAAAAAGAGTGTCGTAAAATGACGGTCGAAGCGTTTCCGCTCATCAAGTGTCAGATTGAGATATAAGTCCCTGACCACTGGAAAGATTTGGACGAGAATTGTTTGCCAGACAAGCTCGCCGTCGGAACCGTCACCGCGCTGGGCATTGTGAATATCCTGCTCCAGGATTTGGGCGGCATCCCCTGTTGGTCTTCTGAGCTGCTGCCAATCGAATGGATAGCCGTACGCTGCGCTCAACTCACGGTCCAGCAGTTCGAAAATCACTGAAAGCGTAAGCTGATAAGGGGTATCTTCAATAAGTTGTCGTATGCGGTTGCAGGTCAGATAGCGGTTTTGACGTGGACCGGATTGTCCCCGCACACGTGGCAGAAGCCCATTGCGAGAATAAAGAACGAGTTTTCTGGGTGAACCTGAGGGAAGATATGACAACGTACCTGACGGTTGACGGACAAAGTGCCCGTCCGATGTCAGGGTCAGCGCCACCTCGATAGCGCTGAGGCTTGAGCCGATAACACCGACCGTTTCTGCAGCTGGAATGCCGATCAGAAGTTCTGAAGCAGGCCAGGGTGAGGGGAAATAGTTTTCGGTCTCCTGGGATTCGAACCAGTGTCCGGTTGCCAGCAGCACGCCATCCGCATAACAGAAGCTGGATGGCGTATTCAAATTTCCTCTAACCTGTAAATTTATATGTCCATCATGTTCAAAAAGATCGGTTACTTCACAATTGGGATAAAGTTCAACAGACATCCCCAGGTTACGGGCGGCTTCAACACCAGCTTCAAACTGGCTTTTGAGATATTCCCCCATTACCGCACGTGGATAATGTCGGTATTGCGGCGGCTGGCTGTCCGTGGATGCAAAGACTGTTATCAGCTCTGGATGGCGTGTCTGCAGACTTTCGCGGTTACGTTTTACCCAGTCTTGAAAATCACCAGGTTTGCCCCATCGTACGCTCATGTCTTTAGCGTACATGTTGGTGATATGAAACGGCAGCACATACTGGTCATTGTGCGGCAGGCCGGGGCCGAACACCCCGTTTTTTTCAAATACGACAATTGTGAGCTGATGAGAGAGTCGCCGCCCTTTCTCGCCAAGTAGGTGAAGTTTATCCACCAGCTGGCAAAGCATGGAGGTAGCCGTAAGGCCGCCGCCGATGATGGCGAACGTGAATGACAAATTATTTTCCAATAGTCAGCTCGATTTATAACCGATCGGAATCATTCGAAACAATCTATCTTATTTTTGCTGCTTTTTCTAGGTTCTTCTATCTGGATTGTATTTACTCAAACGTTGAGGTTTTGAGCAATTTTTTCAATTAACTACGAAGATAGTTGTGAGTAACTGGCAATAAAGCAAAAGAGGACTTAAGGCACCTGCCCTAAGTCCTCTTTAAATCTTGATAGCGGGGGAGGTATTTGAACCCCCGACCTTCTGGTTATGAGATCCAGGAGCCATGGTGTCCCAGTAATGCCTGATCTTACTTAATTGCTCTTAATTACATCAACTATTGCCTTGCCTCGATTTTCTTGTTTTTTGCATTTTGCCCGATTTATCCCTACAAAATCCCCCAAAAGTTCACCTTTAGTTCACCCAATGAATTGTCGTGTAATTTAGTTGAGTTCTCAGGGCCAAACATTTCGGAAGTTTTTTACAACAGCCTCGTCTTTTTCCATCTCCAGTTCACCGTCATAGATTAACATTCCTGGTATACTTGAGCCTGACAATTTCTGGAAATATCGAATGCCTTTTAAAAACTCACTCCTATAGGTCCTAGATGATTTGATCTCAATGGGAATAAAAGATGAACCTGATGGGTAGAGAAGATCAATCTCATTTTGATACCTGTCCCGGTAAAAATACAGACTGGGTTTTAAGCCTGCATTTATTCGTGATTTATATGCTTCGGCAATCACCATATTTTCAAATAATCCACCAAATGCTGGGTCACGCTCGAGTTGCTCTGGGTTATCTAAACCCAATAAATAGCAGGCAAGCCCTACCTCCACAAAGTATACCTTTGGGGATTTTGTGAGGCGTTTGCCAAAGTTATTAAAGAATGGGGGGAGCTTGAAAACTAAAAAGGAGGCTTCCAGGAGGCTGAGCCATTTTTTGATCTGCGGCGCGCTGATGCCGACCTGGCCGGCAAGAGCACTATAATTGACCTCATGTCCGATTCTGCCGGCCAACAGTTTAAGAAAAAGTTCAAAAGCTTGTTGGTTTTCAATTGCCATGAGTTTGCGAACATCTCGTTCAACATAGGTTTGGAAATAGTCCCTATAGAGACGTCTTGGTCGTATGTTTTTGTCATGAAGCCTGGGCATGAAACCTTTGAATATTAGGGTTTCCCTATCTTTTAATGTGTATTCTTTGTTTAATTCATTCAGCGCCAAAGGGAAAAGTTCCAAAAGGGCAGTTCTGCCTGCAAGCGATTGAGTAATTGCCTCTCGCAATTGGAGTTGATGACTGCCTGTTAAGATGTAAACACCAGTCATGTCCGGATCTTCATCAACAGCCACCTGAATCCATGATAAGAGTTCAGGAACGTTTTGGATTTCATCAAAAATTACCGGTACCGGATAACGCAGCATAAATGTTTTAGGATCGTCCAAAGCAAGGCTGCGTAACTCCGGATTTTCAAGATTCACATACGTGTGATCGTGAAAGAATTTTCTGGCTAAGGTGGTTTTGCCAGACTGTCTGGGACCGATTATAGTGACAACCGGATATTCCCTGGCTGTTGTTTTTAGCTCTTTTTCGATTTTTCTCATTAGCATAGACAATTTCAAACTCGAAGTTTTAATTTGTCTATTTAGCATAGTTTTGCTTTTTCATCAATACCAAAACCACTTTTCGCCTGCCGCACCATATACCAGGGTAAGAAAAATGTGATATTTCAGCATTACAATCATTCTTTTCTGTACAGGAAAGGGACGATATGGAATGCAGAGAGATTGCCGGTGTCTACAGAAGAAGAAATCCTCAGAAAACCCCCTTGTGGAAGCTCCTGAATGGCCACTTTGTTGAATTTGAGGAGTCATATGACGAACATTTCCAGAAAGAGTATGGGTTTTATCGGCTGGTAATCTCGCATGTAGTGCGAAAGTATCTTGAGTGCGGAGATCTTCACCAAGGCTTCGCTAGAATAAAATGCCCTGATTGCCAGCACGAATATCTCCTGGCCTTCAGTTGCCGGGGCCGCTGGTTCTGCCCCAGTTGCCATAACAAGAAGGTGGTCCAGTTCGGTCATCACCTCAAGGAGACCGTTCTTTATCCTGTCCCGCACCGTCACTATGTTTTCTCCATTCCTAAAATTTTAAGAAAGTTCTTCCTCTACGATCGTAAGTTGCTGGGTAAGTTGAGCCAGTGCGCTGCCAAAAGCCTGACGAAATATTTCAAACTGATCCTTGGCAAGCAAACTGGTATTCCTGGAGTTGTGCTAGCTATACAGTCGTTCGGCGACTATGCCAGGTGGCATCCGCATCTTCACGCCCTGGTTGCTGACGGCCTGTTTCTTGAGAGCGGCTATTTCTTTGTTATGCCGAAGGTTGATCTTCGTCCATTGCGTGAGCTTTTTCGTGCCCATGTGCTCAAGATGTTCAAGAAGGAGGGCTTAATCGACGATACTTTTATAAGAATGATAATGAAGTGGCGACACATCTCCGGCTTTTCTGTCCACAACCAGGTGAGGATAAAACCCGATGATGATGACTGGCCTGGCTGGGATGAAGCGGCTTTCGAATTTTAAATTTCATAAGTCGTAAATGGCTCGGTCTGTCAAAAACGTGCGGAATAGAAACGGGAAAGCGGATTATTTATCTCATTTTGTCAGGTTACATATTGCAGAAAGAGAAATTGCTTGAAAGGACAAGGAAAAGAGGATGGGTTAGGATGAAATATTGACCTTTTTGAAGAGATTTGCGAAAATGTTAGGACACTCTAACAAAGCGATTACTTATCACCTATCACCTAACATTCGCAAATAAAAGGTGCAAATTTTCGTATTCATTTCTGGAAAGATACGGTAGTCTGCAATAGCAATAGCAAGCTTGAAGAATTTTTCCTTCCAGCCTTTTTGTCAAGGGCAGCATTTTATCCTTCGAACTATTGCATTATTGCAAAAATGAATGTGATAAAGTTTTTCTCCTGCCTTGGTCTGGATCGATAATCTGATTTTTCAACGTAGCCTAAGACTATTGTAAATTTTGTTTAAAATAAAATAAGGGAGGTCCTCATGAAACGGGAAAAATTGTTACGTAGTGTTGTATCTGTATTGGCCGCACTGTTTGTTGGCACATCGCTTATATTTGCTGCTGTGATGAGTGCAGAAGCGAAGGATGTTAAGATTGGGTTTATTCTAAAAACCATGCAGGAAGAGCGCTATCAGCGGGATAAGGCTGTATTCATAAAAAAAGCAGAGTCATTGGGTGGAAAGGTATACTTTGATTCCGCAAATAATGATGAACAGGTGCAATTGGCCAAATTTGAAAATATGCTGGCAAAAGGAGCCAAGGTTATTGTCATGCAGCCGGTTAATACCGGAACTGCCGGCAATATGGTGAAAATGGCTAACGAGGAAGGCGTAAAGGTCGTTGGATATGACTCCATGCTCTCCAATGGTCCGTTAGATGCTATGGTCATGCAGGATAGTTGGGCTGTTGGTAAATTGCAGGGCGAGGCGATGGTAGAATGGCTGAAGAACAAAAAAGGAAAAGTTGAAGGTAAGGTCGCTTTGATTATGGGACAGCCTGGCGATTCCAATGCCATAGCCATGAGTAGTGGTGCACTGGAAATTATTGAAAATAACCCCGGTTTGGAGCTGGTTGCCAAACAGGCCCATGAAGGGTGGTCTTCTGATAAGGCGATGGCTACTGCAGAGAACGTGCTCACTAAACACGCCAATGGCATTGACGCATTTATCTGCAATAACAGCGGTATGGCTCGCGGAGTTATTGCAGCATTAGATGCCCAGGGACTTGCCAATACGGAAAAAGTCTTCGTTGCCGGGTCTGATGCTGATCTGGTGAATATCCAATTTGTCTCCCAGGGTAAGCAATCTGTTGAAATATGGAAAAAAATATCTCCGCTCGCTGAGACTGCAGCAGAAGTTGCCATAACACTTGCCAAAGGCGAAGAAGTAAAAGCTGACAAAATGCTCAATAATGGTTTTGTTGATGTACCGACAATAGTGACCCCGGTTGTATTGGTCTCTAAAGATAACCTCGAGAGCACAATTATTGCAGAAGGATTCTATACCAAAGAGCAGGTAGATGCAAAATAGCAAACATGCGCTAAATATGGGAAATCTTTGCAGGTGGTCTCAAGTGTTAGCTTTTCGGAATTGAGGTTGATCTTCTAGAGCTCGCCTACCAATAATAAAGGCGAGCTTCTTTTGTGCGAACAGATCAGGAGGGCGTATGGGTGAAGTCATCTTGGAAATGAACGGTATCATAAAAGATTTTCCAGGAGTGCGCGCGCTGGATAATGTTAATTTTGAAGCTCGCTCCGGTGAATTATTAGCCTTGGTTGGTGAAAACGGGGCTGGAAAATCGACGTTGATGAAAGTGTTAAGCGGGGTCTGGCCCTATCCTACATATGAGGGAGATATTACTATAAGGGGGGAGTTGAAACGTTTTCGCAACACTAGGGATGCTGAAGCATCAGGTGTTGCAATCATCTACCAGGAATTGAATCTGATCCCAGAGCTCACCGTCGCGGAAAACATCTTCCTGGATCGTCAGTTTACCAATCCGTTCGGTGTCGTAAACTGGAGTAAATTATATTCTGAGACTCAGAAGCTGCTCGACGAGTTGAATATCACCGATTTTAATCCGACCGATAAGGTTATAGAGTTGACGGTAGGCAAGCAGCAAATGGTTGAAATTGCCAAAG
>JABDPQ010000196.1 GCA_013042695.1 Desulfobacterales bacterium
GACGACAGATATGCCAGCGCTTCAGGAAGTGACTCAGCGCGAAAGAACACCCAGGCGATCAGTACGAGAAAAAAGGTAAACAGGCAGCGTATAACTTTTGGAACATGAGTATAAAATCTTCTCGTAATATTCAGACGTTCCACTGCCAGATAGAGGCCATGCAGCATTCCCCAGATAATGAAATTCCAAGATGCCCCATGCCATAAACCACCGAGAAACATGACAATACCAATGTTTATAAGGGTGCGTATTCTTCCTGAACGGTTACCGCCAAGAGGAATATAGAGATATTCTTTCAGCCAGGTAGATAAAGAGATATGCCACCTTCGCCAGAACTCGGTTATAGAGAGGGATTGATAAGGAGAGTCAAAATTTTTTGCATAGATAAAGCCAAACAGTAATCCCAGGCCTATGGCCATATCGGAATAACCACTGAAGTCAAAATAAATTTGGAAGGCATAGGCAACTACCCCATACCAGGCATCAATAGCAGTGAGATGTGTTGCGCTGAAGGTGAGGTCGGCGATTTGTCCACATGGATTTGCCAGCAGAACTTTTTTACCGAGCCCCAGACAGAAGAAGGCTGTTCCTCTTGAAAATTTTTCAAGCGTATGAGACCTGCCCTGCAGCTGATCGGCAACTTCCTGAAAGCGGATAATCGGGCCTGCAACGAGCTGTGGAAACATGGAAACATAGCAGGCGAAGTCAGGAAAATGTGAAATGCTTTTGGCGTCTCCTCGGAAGACGTCGAGCGTATAGCTCATGGACTGAAATGTATAAAAACTAATTCCGATCGGCAGCAGAATCCTCAGAGAAAGGTCAACGGCTGCACCGTCAAATCCAAGAGCCTGAAAGCTTGCATTAAAACTTTCTATAGCAAAATTCATATATTTGAAAACACCAAGCAGCCCAAGATTGCTGACGATAGAAACCCATAAGACAATGAGTCGTTTTATCTTTTTTTCTGGCCCGCTGCTCCCAAGAATGCGACCGCACAGGTAATCAACCAGGGTTGAAAAGAACATCAAGAAGCAGAATAACGGGTTTGACCAGCCATAGAACAGATAACTTATCAGCGTAAGCAGACTATTTCGGAATTTTCTGGGAGCAAGATAATAGCTTAAAAGAGCTCCTGGCAGAAAATAAAAGAGGAATATATGTGAGGAGAAAACCATAATTTTTACTTTTACTCAAAACCCTGTTGACCTTACGACTCACAGATAGAAATAATCACGCACAGAGAGGTTTGACAATAGAGCCACTTACAAAACGCCCTTTTCGCTCGACCTCTACGTTATGCTTAAAATTCTATCCTCGGAATAGCAATTATATGCCTGCGGTAAAATTATTCGCATGGTTTGACTTTGAACGAAAATCATCATTTTGCAAAAGGCTCAATACGTTATGCTTTAACTTAGTAGCATACACGCTGTGAGGCAAAACGTGGCATTTATAAAGAGGACCTGATTACACTATTTCAACACCTGCTATCCCCTTGACTACATTTTTCTTCCAAATTTCCCTCAGAGATGGTTGTTTCAAAAGGCATGAATTGATAGAAAAGAGCTGGTTACGCTAAGGACTGTTTTCTTTGTTTACTCATGTTTGAAGAGGTTGAAAATGACAACACCATGGGATACTGGCACATTGATCGGCACCTCAAGCGCTTACTGGCGCGGATGTGCTTTGCAGGCGGCGGTAAGGCTGAGAATTTTTTCTATTCTGGGTGAAGAGCAGAAATCCTTGGAGGAGGTAAGGTCTGCCCTCGACGCAGACCGGCGCGGAACCGAGTATCTGCTCAATGCACTGGCAGCAATGCGCCTGATTAACAAACATGCAGATTTCTACCAGAATAGTGATGAGGCGGTGGAGCTGCTGACAGAATCTTCAGGCAGATATATTGGCCACATCATTCTGCATCATCACCATCTCCTTGATGGCTGGGCCCAGCTTGATCAGGCCGTTCGCCAGGGAGCTCCGGTCGCAAAACGATCATATGGCGAGGAAGTGGAAAGAGAGAGTTTTCTGTTGGGCATGTTCAACCTTGCCATGGGCAGTGCCCCACTTGTTGCTGCAAAGGTTGTTCTTGACGGTAAAAAGAAACTTCTCGATCTTGGCGGTGGGCCGGGAACATTTTCGATCCATTTCTGCAGGAGAAATCCAGACCTGCAGGCAGTTGTCTTTGACAGACCGACGACAAAACCGTTTATGCAAAAAACGGCAGCAGCGTTTAATTTAACAGACCGGATCAATTTCATCGGAGGAGATTTTAATCGTGATCCGATCACCGGTGGTCCCTATGACGTGGCCTGGCTTTCTCACATCCTGCACTCAAACGGCCCAAAACAATGTCAAGACTTGATTGAAAAAACCTATGATATTCTTGAGCCTGGAGGAGAGATACTGATCCATGATTTCATACTCAAAGATACCAAGGACAGCCCCGAATTCGGCGCCTTATTTTCTCTCAACATGCTAATCAATAACCCCGAAGGCCGTTCCTATTCAGGAGCAGAAATTGCTGTCATGCTAGAGAGCGCAGGTTTTAAAGATCGACGTTTCATTGATCCGCACACGCCGAACAATTCCCTGATAATGTCAGCAACTCGATGAGGTATCCAAGTAGATAGGTCACAAGAGCCCCTGTGGAACAGAACAGTGAGAAGAATTAGAGAAATTTGACCGTTGGCCGGCCCAGCAGCTCAAAGCTCATGCCGGTATCGTAAAACAACTTCTTGTAAGGTATCATTTATTACCCGGTAGTTGCTGGCAGCGTCATGATGCCTGCGGACATGGTGCTTAGCCGCTTCACGCATGGCAATTCTTTGGTCTCGATTGACCAGCAGAGTCTCAATATTTTTAACGAATTGATCTGGTTCAGACGTGGAAGAAAGGAGACCGGTTTTGTTAGCCACTATGGCATCCTTGGCTCCCCAGTCCTGATAAGCCACTACCGGCAGTCCTGCTGATTGTGCTTCAAGGTAAACCATACCTAATGATTCTTCAATTCCAGGAAAGGCAAAGACGTCAGCTGCACTATAATAGCGGTATAGTTCATGCCGGGGAATTTTTCCAAGAAAAAGTATATTTCCAGCAAGTTTTTTCACTCCTTCCATTTCCAGGGCTGCCCGATTAACCCCATCTCCAACAATAACGAGAAGAATCTGTTGACCGCGCTCATGCAGCTCTACGCAACTGTCTATTACTTTTCTTACTCCTGTTGTCTTGACACCAGGTCGGAGCATGGCCGTCGTCATGACGATGCGCCTGTTGCCGAGCTCCCATTTTTCCCGCAGAGCTCGCCTTGAAACAAGATCAAATTTAAACTGATCGGGACTCAGGCCAGGAGCGACATATTTAACGTGAGTTTCAGGCAGGAGACGCCTGAGGTTCAACTCATCAACCTTTTTGTTTGTAAAAACGAGTTCAGCGGCTCGAAGAGCCTTGCGGTTAAGGAGAAAACCAGGAAGCGTTTTTAGTTTGCGCTGTCGCTTTGTTGAATAGATTCCCTGGAATATGATGTATGGAATTGACATCTTTTTGCTGCAGTTGGGCCCGAGCAGATCCGGAGCTTTGTAATAGGTGTGGTAACTGAGCCAGACATCGGGTTTTGAGCTATTGCATGTTCGAACGACCCGTTGACGTTCATAAAAAACGGTAACGAACTGCCATGGTTTAAGATATAGCCAGCGTGAGCGCAGTGAGCTGGCAAGGGTAACCGTGTGTTTCTGCCTGATGAAAAAATCGTATAACTCCATGCCGATGATAAGATCACCAGAGGGATTTTGATGACCAAGCGGCTTAAATGGCATATAGAAGGATATCTTCATATAACAGCAGGCAGTTATCGAAGGGTAGTGGTATAACTATTGGGCAGAAAACAACGTATAATCAGATCATTCTACCGTATGGCGGCTCTATTGTGAAGAAAATAGAAGCACGGGCAGCCCGGCCCGGCCAGCTTTAGAAAATGGGTGTATAAATTTGTTATTATTGGTAAAAATTGTGAAAGTGCAGGTGTGAAATTTGTCAGATCAGAGGAGTCCTGTATGTCATTTAAGGCGAGAAAGGATCATTTATCGAAAATTTTTAATGCTGCGTTGAAACGAGTTGATCCTTACCAGATGTTGATGGATCATGTCAAACTGCTTGGATCTGTTTTTTCTGTTCAATTAGGCAGTGATCGCTATGAAATTGATTTAAATGAATACCATAAGGTAGTGGTGGTTGGAGCCGGAAAAGCCACCGCTCCAATGGCCAAGGCTATAGAAGAAATTCTTGGGGACCGCCTGAGTGGTGGCTTGGTATCCGTTAAGTA
>JABDPQ010000201.1 GCA_013042695.1 Desulfobacterales bacterium
ATGGGTTATCTTACCAATGCTCTGCTGTTTTCTATCTGTAATTGCGATGATGGGGGTTTTGGGCACCTTTGGCTGGGGGGTCACTGTTATCTCTTCTAATTTCATTTCCTTGCAGCTCATAATAACCCTAGCCATTTCAGTCCATCTGATTGTACGTTTTCGTGAATATCAAGTAACCCTCCCCGAAGCGGATAACCGCACTCTCCTAAAAAAAACCATTCAATCCAAATTCGTACCATGTCTGTTCGCTGCTCTTACTACCATTGCTGGATTTACTTCGCTTATGGTCTGCGATATTAAGCCTGTAATCCACTTTGGGTGGATGATGAGTATCGGTATTCTGTTATCACTTGCACTGACCTTTGTACTTTTCCCTGCCGGTGCGATGCTCGTGAAAAAGCCTAAACCGCCTTCGCAAAATAGAATTATCAAATTTTCATTGAACGAATTTCTTGGGCGTATAACAGAAGCCTACGGTACAGCGATTCTAATTTTGACTGCAATTTTCACCATCATAACAGTCGTTGGCGTATCCAGATTGCGGGTAGAAAACAGTTTTATCGATTATTTCAAGGAGTCGACAGAAATTTACCAGGGCATGAAAATCATCGACCAAAAGCTCGGAGGTACTACACCTCTGGATGTCATTGTCCAATTTGAAACCTTCGAGGAGGATGACAGCGAAGATGATGAATTTGATGATTTTGAGATAGAAGACGATTTCTTCGCCGATTTGGAAAAGGGGAAACCAGAGGATGATGGCAGAAAATATTGGTTTATGGACCATCGTCTGGAAGTAATAGAAAGGGTACACGACTATCTTGACAACAGACCAGAGATCGGAAAAGTGCTGTCGCTGGGGACACTTCTAAAAATAGGTCGAAGGCTCAATGATGGAAGATCGTTGGACAGTCTGGATATGGCAATTTTGTATACAAAACTACCAGAAGAATATAAAGGGTTGCTATTGTCCCCGTACGTCTCTTTCGACAATAACGAGGTCCGCTTTACGGTAAGGATTAAGGATTCGTTGAAGTCGCTGCAGAGAAATATCCTACTCAAAGAACTTAAACACGATCTCGTTCATCAACTCGATCTCGACGAAACTAGAGTCCATCTGGCCGGGGCAATGATCCTATACAACAATATGCTCCAGAGCCTTTTTACTTCCCAAATCAAGACATTGGGTGTCGTGGCTTTCGCCTTGCTCATCATGTTTCTGTTTTTGTTCCGCTCGCTGAAAATTGCACTGATTGCTTTATTCCCCAATCTGCTGTCAGCCGGTGCAGTGCTGGGTGTGATGGGATGGCTGGATATTCCTCTGGATATGATGACCATCACTATTGCAGCCATCAGTATTGGTATCGCGGTCGATAACACAATCCATTATATCCATCGTTTTAAGCAAGAAATCAAGATTGACAACAATTATTACGCTTCTCTTCACCGCTGTCATAATTCGATTGGATATGCCATGTACTACACCTCCATGATCATTATCGTAGGCTTTTCCATTCTGATACTTTCTAATTTCTTGCCAACGATCTATTTCGGTCTCTTTACCGGTCTTGCCATGTTTATCGCACTTATTGCCTCTTTGACCCTCTTGCCGCAACTATTGGTTTGGATAAAACCGTTTGGTCCAGGAAATCAATCTTAATCCACTAAATAATGAGCTTTTTGCAAAATGATGATTTTCGTTTAAAGTCAAACCATACGAAAATTTTTTGCCGCAGGCATATAATCGATATTCCAAGGATAAAAATTTAAGCATAACGTAGAGGTTGAACAAAAAGGGCGTTTACAAGTGGCTCTAATAGGTGTTTCTTATCACATCAGAGGTTGACGCCAAGGTGAAACAAGTACAAGGCTCGCCCGGTTGAGATGTGCCTGATAACGTAACCTCAGCAACTGTTAGTTGAATTTAACATTGCCATAACGAAGCCAAGCAATGTTGCATTATACTCCAACGACAGGTGCTTACTGGTACTGTATCAGGCAGGTTGATCAATCGTCTGGAAAGAAATCAAACATTCACAGGGAGTATAAATTTTCAATTTTTCTTAAACTTAAATGGTTAACATTGCCAATAATAGTCTTTTCAATTGTAGTGAAGGGGCTCTTCGTAACATAACAGGAACAGTGTAAACTTGCAGATTTGCTTAAATGGTTAACCTTGCCAATGATAGTGTTTTCAACTGCACCGGAGGGCTTCCCCGTAACCTATCAGGAAAAAGGTCAATTAAGAGCAATTGCACTTTTTGTTGTAATTTGATTTGGCAGCCTAGAGGAAAAAAGAGCAGAGTCATTTTCGACTCTACCCTTTAAAATTGTTTGATCCGAAGATGTACTATCCTTTACAGCCAGTCTGTCAGGGCAATGCCAATCCCTATTCTGTTAACATACTGATCGTAATCGATAAGGCTTTCTCCGTATCCAGTGAAATACTGGACGTATCCTTTCAGGTAAGGGTAGCTCCAAAGAGGAAAGCTCCAACCCAATTCTACAGCACCATTTTCAAATCCTGACTCAAGATTGTTGCGCGACATTGCGCTGAATACATGTTCCTTCCACTTATATACTGCCCGTATTTCGTAATGACCTAGGTAATCCGTAATATCTGGATTATCATCATCTTCGTCATCTTCAGATATTCGGAACCATGGTTTGAAGCTAAGGGCAAAATTACCTCTTTCTGCGATGAAATTTGCATAAATCCGATTCCAGCTCCGGGATAGAACTCCGCCTCGACCATTTGACTGATGGACAATACCAAACATATTGGCAGTATTTGTGAATCCGAAAAATTCCCATTTAGGGTTGAATTGCAACCATCCTTCTGGTTCGTGGTTTGTTTCTCTGAATGGAGCTGATATATCGCTACTATAGACTTGCCAGAAAGAACGGTTAGTGTAGGCTCCGTATATGTCAACCGTATCAAAGAGATTGACCGCCAACGGGAACTTTACACTTAGCTGGAATTGGGCTTCGGTGTCTTTTACCTCAAGTGAAGGATCGTCGAATTGTTCTTGATAAAGCTCCGCACTGTAGCCATAGGTGTTATGGGCCGCAATTAATAGATAATTGGGTTTATGGGCCATCAGGGTAAAGGGCTTTAGGACATTATCTGTGTCCTGCCTTAATCGTTGAGACAG
>JABDPQ010000208.1 GCA_013042695.1 Desulfobacterales bacterium
AATTGAAAGACTCGCCCTCTGTGCAAAGCGCAACGATGAGGCAAAGGATCTTGAGACTAATGAAAAATGGGATGTCCTCTTTCATGAAACACTGGTGATCGCCACAGGTAACTCCCTGATCATTTCAATCTATGCGGGAATAAGTAAGATGAGAATGTCCGATGACTGGTGCCTGAAAAAGCAGGAATGGGTCATTCCCGAAAATTGGGATGCTTTCAATAAGCAGCACACAGCCATCGTTAATGGTGTCAGGGACCGAGATGCAGTTCAAGCAGAAAAAGCAATGTACGATCACCTCATTTCGGTTAAAGGGTTGATCCAATCGACATACTAACAAAATCATCCTATATGAGGATCGATCTCAGGTATGGATCTGGCGAGAACAATAGGTAACATTTCACAAGTCAAAAAGGGTAAACGCAATGAAAACAGATGAAAATATCGATTTCGACATTCAGAATAATGTTGCACTGATTGGCATCAATCGTCCGAAAAAACTCAACGCGCTATCACGAAACATGTTCAGCAAGATTCATAATTACGTTGCAGAAATTGACCAGAATCGCTCGGTACGTGCTGTCATTATTCATTCCAAGGCAGCTCGAGCGTTTGGCGTCGGTGCGGATATTAGCGACTGGGCTTCACTTGCACCCCTTGAAATGTGGCGGGACTGGGTACGCTTTGGTCATCGGATTATCAGAGATATAGAGGAACTTCTGCCGCCGGTCATTGCAGTCACCAATGGGTTTACCTTTGGCGGTTCACTGGAATTGGCACTTGCAGCTGATATCAGAATTGCCGAAAAGGGTTCACAATATGCCTTTCCAGAGGTATCAGTGGGCACGATACCCGGATGGATGGGCACGCAAAAAGCATTGCAGTTAATTGGTCCGAGCAAACTAAAAAAACTCATTTTCTGTGCACAACCCATTTCAGCAGACAAGGCTTCCGCCATCGGCCTGGTAGACGACGTTGTTCCTCAAAATAAAGGCTTGCCCCATGCTCTTGACCTTGCTGAGCAGATCTGCAAGTCATCTCCAGTAGCTGTCAGCCTGGCAAAACAGATCGTCAACGGTTTAACTGCAAATCAACCCGTAACGGCTCTTGAATCAATTGCCAGCGGACTTGCCGCACAGACTGAGGATGGCCATGAAGGAAAAACAAGCTTTCTGGAAAAACGTGCACCCGTCTTCAAGGGATTTTGAGGTGATCGTGAAAAACCGGGGACAGACCACGGTTTATGCTCGTGGAAACCGTGGTCTGTCCCCGGTTTACAATTGACTTTCAACCGGCAAAAATCTACCAAAAAAATCAGCCATACTCTGGAAGAAACCTCGAGAGGGTTGTCCGGTAAGTATGGTATCCCCAGATTGCCACTCAATGCTGTTATCACCCTTTAGAACAAGATTCCAACCATTTTCCGGCTCCATCATTTCCTCAAGAAAATCGGCCAATTTTTCAGCAAGTGCAGGCGACTCGATCAGCAGGCCATTTTCCGAATTGATGACCAAGGCCCGTGGATCAAAATTCAATGACCCGATAAAACACCTTCGACGGTCCGAAACCAATACCTTGGCATGCAATGAAACAAAGGGCGCCTCTACCGGCTTAACATCCGCCTGAGCTCGCAAGCTCACTGAAGGCTGATGCCGAAATTCTTGCAGTTCAGCACCAGTTTCGAGAATCGGCAAACGATATTTGTTGTAGTGACTGTTCACCAGGGTATGGTTGGTTGACGACAACGAGTTGGTCAAAATCCTCACCCGAAGCCCCTGCGCAACTTTCTGTTGCACGACCTTGAGAAAATCTCCAACCGGAATGAGGTAAGGGGTAGAGAGAATAAACTCGTGCTCTGCAGGGTCTGATAAATAGGCAATCATATCGACAAGACGGTAATCCCTACCATCGATCTGTACCGGATCGTCCTGCAGAAGATGGGCCTCTCCTATGTCTAACTCACGCTCAAGTTCCACAAGCCAATGCTGCCAGTTAGCCGGCTGCAACGGATACGATGATAACCGCGACGTATAATCAGCAAGGATCTCAGTGATAGTCTGACGCATTTCTTCATAGGTATTTTCCGGTAACAGTACCCCCCAGGCATTGACCGGATAGACGGCCGTATTATTCCAGTAGTCGTCAAAAGCATGGGAACTTTCCCCAAGGACTGCTCCGACGGCCAAGACATCAATATCAATAAAGTTATACTTCGTACCCAGACCAAAATATTCGTTGCCGATATTACGGCCGCCGGCAATTGCAATGTGATTATCAACAATCATCAGCTTATTATGCATGCGACGATTAAGTTCCTTAAAACTAGCTAGAAAGTTGAGTGCACCGCCAAGGGTATAATCTCGTGACGGGTTCGGATTGAATATCCTGATTTCCAAGTTCGGATGAGAATTCAGAGCCGAGAGATTTCTTGTACTTGAGGCAAGCCCAATATCATCAACAATAATACGAACCTTCACTCCGCGGTCCGCCGCCTGCAACAGACGGTCAAACAACAGCGTACCCGAGGCATCACCCTGCCAGATAAAATACTGAAGATCGATCGAACGTGTGGCCAGATCTACAAGTGCCAATCGTGCCTCAAGGGCTTTTCGGGCATTGATCAACAAACGAAAACCGGACGTATCAGTTCCCTCTTTCTTTTGAAAACGGACGGATAATTCAGCAAGCGGCCCATCATTGGCTGAAGACAATGCCGGTTCAAATGGTAAATCGGGCCGCGATGGCAGTTTCGCACAACCTGGAATCAACAAGACAACCAGCAGAACCATAAACAGTCTCTGTAACATCTGAGAGTGCCTGATACTCATCAATCGATCTCCAAAGATGCAGGGTTGACGGTTATCGCCGCAATAAGAAAATGGGTGTAATGCTGACATGATTGCCAAAATACTATAAAAAATATTCGAGGGCATGATTATTCGTTCTCCAAAAACTGGGGACAGACCACGGTTTCTGCTCGTGATAACCGTGGTCTGTCCCCAGTTTTGCCAGTTTTGCAGTTGGCATGGAGTCCTTGCCGGAAATATGGTACTCATTATCTGGTTGTACATGGAATAAGTTAACCGAAAACTGACGACGTGACTACAATGTTGTGTTGGAGATCATTGTCATGCAGACCATCCTCGAAACACTTACTGGCATTGTCCAACGGGTTACCTACCATAACCCCGATACAGGCTGGTCTGTTCTGCGGGTTAATCCGTTCAACAGACCGAATGGTCAGGAAATAGTCACTGTTCACCAGACAAAAGTCTTTGCTGGGGCCACCATGGAGTTTCGCGGGGCCTGGACAATTCATCCCCAGTATGGACGGCAGTTCAAAGCAACGGAGGCCATCGAGAAAAAGCCGGCCACCGCCGCAGCTCTGGAAAAATATCTGGGCTCCGGTCTGATCAAGGGAGTTGGCCCGAAAACCGCCCACAAGATCGTCAAATATTTTGGTGGTGAGACTCTGGACATTTTTGAGGGCGAAATAGACAGACTCACCGAGGTTCCTGGTATTGCCCAAAAGAAGCTGGCCGGAATCAAGGAGGCCTGGCGTGAACACCGGGCCATCCGCGAGGTGATGATGTTTCTCCAGGGACACGGCATCTCCACGCTCTTTGCAGTAAGAATTTTTAAGGAATATGGCGACAATGCCATTGCAGTCGTCTCCGAGGATCCATACCGCCTGGCTCACGATTTTTACGGTATCGGTTTTTTCTCCGCCGACAAAGTTGCTCTTTCCATAGGCCTTGCAAAGGACAGCAGGCAGCGTATCGTCGCCGCCATCCGCCATGTTCTTGCCGCCAGCAGGGAGCAGGGCCATTGCTATCTCACCGCAACCCAGATTGATACCGAAGTAAAAAAACTTCTGGAAATAGATTTGAGTGAGCTTCTTGATCACTATCTTACGGTGATGAACAATGAAAACCATCTTAAGATGCGTATTTTGGCGGATGATATGGGAGAGTCACAGATCTGCTATTATGCAAAATCTCTTTACTATGATGAAAAGAGTGTTGCTGAAAAACTAAAACGTAAGGCAGGCCCAATTCAGGCAGATGAAAAACGTATAGCCAGGTGGGTCGACACCTATTGCCAGCTCAACAAGATCGGCCTCAGCCGGGAACAGTCAGAGGCGGTTAAAGGGGTGGTAAGACATCAATGCGCGGTTCTCACTGGCGGGCCCGGTTGCGGTAAAACCACAACAACGCTCGTTATCGTACGTCTGCTTGAAGCCATGGACAAGAAGGTTCTGCTGGCTGCCCCCACGGGCCGAGCGGCACAGCGCATGAGCGAAGTAATCGGGCGCGAAGCCAAGACCCTGCATCGATTGCTGGAATGGCAGCGCAACATTTTCCAGAGAAATGAAGAGAGGCCACTGGATGGAGATTTCCTCATTGTCGATGAATGCTCCATGCTCGATATCAGCTTATCTGCCTCTCTGCTTAAAGCCGTATCGCCGAACTGCCAGCTGCTGCTCATTGGCGATGGTGATCAACTGCCCTCGGTGGGTGCAGGCAATGTATTAAAAGATATCATTGGTTCAGGCCTGATCCCCTGTTTTCTTCTTACGCAAGTATTTCGTCAGGCCCGTGAATCTTTAATTATCAGTTATGCTCACCAGGTTAACAGCGGTGAAATTCCAGCCGTTGATTCTCCTTTTAAGAAACCAACTATCTGGCAGAAAGGAAATGACTGCCTGTTCATCGACTCTGATGAGGCGACCAATGAGCAGCTCAGTTTCATTTCCAAAGTGAAGCGAATCTTTGACTTTGAGATTTCTCAACGCGAAGGCCTGTCAACCGGCAGCAGCCCATACGAGTTCAGGACTGCTGAGGCTATTACTTCATCCTATGAACTTGATTTTACTGTGCCACAAAAATTTCAGCATATAGATCTGGAACAACTAAAAAACGCTGACAACAAGATCGAGCAGTTGAAAAGTGTACTCAAAAAAGTTCATCCGTGGTCATCTCTTCATTACGGTCTGACCGCAGTAGATATCGTCACCAAGCTCTATTTGGAGTGGATTCCCAAATATCATGGCAGGGATATCGAGATGCAGATCCTTTCACCGATGACCCGCGGCAGTCTTGGAACAGTCAACCTTAATGCAGTAATCCAGCAGGCCGCCAACCCTCCACAGCAAGGGAAATCTCAGCTACAGGTGGGCGAGCGTATCTTCCGTGAGGGAGACCGGGTAATACACAGGCGGAACAATTATGATCTCGAGGTATTTAACGGCGATATTGGCCGCATTATCTCGATCGATAACGAAAATCTGACTATGCAGGTGTCATTCTTCCCGGACAGCAGAGAAGTGGCGTATCAAAAGGAGAATATCATTGAGCTGGATCTCGCCTATGCCATCACCATCCATAAATCTCAGGGCAGTGAGTTTCCAGCAGTGATTATTCCAGTATTGACGCAACATTTCAAAATGCTCTATCGAAACCTCATCTATACCGGCCTCACCCGGGCCAAAAATCTCGCCGTGTTCGTCGGCACACGTAAAGCCCTTGCCATGGCTGTCCGGCAGGAAGATACCAGCAAGCGCCAGACCGCTCTGCAGAGTCTTTTGCAAACGAAAATATGAAGAACCAGCCCCACCGATTATCACCATCAATTGTGCTCAACGATGAGGATTTTAAAACCCTGCTGAACTATTTTGACAGGTCATGGAACGGCTATCGCAGGGTTCGAAAAGGTGTTATCAAACGAGTCCGCCAACACATGGCGGCAATAGATTGTAAAGCAGTCAATATGTACCTAGATAGACTTGAGAAGGAGCCAGATCTGCGAGCTGCGTGCGAATCGCTTTTCAATGTCACTATCAGTCGTTTTTTCAGAGATCGACAGCTTTGGCGCTTTTTACAGGAATGTTGCCTGCCGCAACTGGCACAACAATTCCCCTCCCCCATTAAGATCTGGTCAGCCGGCTGCGCCTGTGGGGAAGAACCGTATAGCCTCTCGATTCTCTGGAGCACCTTGTCTCTTCAGACACAGCTGGACATTCTGGCTACAGATGCCCAGCAAATTTGCCTTAAACGCGCCCAAATTGGATATTTCAGGAAAAGCAGCCTGAAAGAGGTGCCGGTGGATCTCATAGCCAGCTGTTTTGAGCCGGTACCAGAAACAGATGAGTACGCAATTTTGCCAAAGTTTAAAAAACATATTCGCTGGCAGCAAGCCGACCTGCTCGAGTCGATACCGCAGGAAAGGTTTCACCTGATTTTACTGCGCAATAGTGTACTCACCTATTTTATGGGTAAGAAAAAGGACAAAACGTTCATCAAAATACTTCGGCAACTCCAGCCTGGCGGTTTTCTGGCAATAGGTTCTCACGAGCAGCTGCCCATGCAGTCAGAGCATCTGCCGCGTTCTGAAAAATGTCCTATGGTGTTTTGCCGCACTCAGTAATAGAACCTTAGAGCGAAAACCGGGGACAGACCACGTTTTCTGTGATTGGAAAGCGTGGTCTGTCCCCGGTTTTCGCTGTATCTCAATCCTGCAAACCCAAAAAACGGACAAGTGGCGCGACCTGTCCATGCAGCATTTCCAGTCCCTCAACAATGATACATCCCTGCTTCTCGGCTTCTCGTAAAAATCGTGTTTTGGGAGGATGCATAATAGCATCGCAAACAATGGTAGCAGGTGAAAATCGAGGTGCATCGAGTGGCATCGCATCAGATCCCATACCGACCGGAGATGCATTAACAATTAATTGATACTCACTCGTATCAGGTTCGACAACTTCAGCTTGCGCCAGCTTTGCAGATAGCGCTTTTGCTCGTTGTACATCTGTATCCCAAATAGTTATAGAACCAACTCGCCCCAGCTGCTCCAACGCAACAGCTACTGCCGTTCCAGCACCCCCCGCCCCGATAATCAAGGTCCGTAATCCGGCTGTTTCAACAGAGCGTTTTTCCAAAGCGTTGATAAGCCCAACACCGTCCAGCATCTCAGCTGACCACTGATCCTTACCAATAGGAATAAGGACGTTTGCAGTCCCCGTAGCCTGGGCCATGGGATTACGTTTATGCGCCAGATTATAGGCGTCATATTTATGAGGGATGGTAACCACAGCTCCAGAAAAATTTTTAACTTTGCGGAGACCTGCCAGCACCCTATTAAAATCTTCGCTGCCAACATGAAGGGGCACCATTACCGCATCTATATCATGTGTTTGAAAATACTTCCCAAAAGTGGCCGGAGATGTAACTTGATGTATAGGATCACCAATAATCGCTAATACGCGCTGACTATTGCGTAATGTAATGTGCGTATCTATCATGTTCTTAATTGGATTGTTACGGTTCATCGATCAAATTAGCACCTATCCTAGCCTTTTCGTACAGCCGATGCAAGTCGCAGGATAGCTTGACTCAAGGATAGTGACCGGTGATCATACAACCGAATAAGCAATAACATATCGATGTTTTATATTTGTTTTTTTGCTCTCGCGAATGCATAACCCTATAGGTAACAGGAAAAAATGGCGACTTCATTACCAACCTTATGCGGCTCAATGGCAGCTCACCCCTACCGAATGGCGGTCGAAATCCATAATGGTGCCTATCGTCAGCTCGGGGTGGATTACACCTTTGTCTACTTCGGAATTGATGATGCTGAAAAAGGCGTTCAGGCCATACGGACACTTGGTATAAGGGGTATGAACGTATCGATGCCCTTCAAGTCTGCGGTCATCCCCTTCCTTGATCATCTTGACCCAGCCGCAGCCTCAATTGGTGCAGTAAATACCATCAATAACGAAGATGGAATCCTTACTGGCTACAACACAGATTTCGTCGGGGCGTTGCGGGCCCTGCGGGAGAAGACAGAGCTCACCGGCAAACACGCTGCCCTGTTAGGTGCAGGTGGAGCTGCTCGGGCAGTGGGCTATGGTCTGGTTACATCAGGAGCTGAGGTGAGCGTTTTCAACAGATCGGTTGACAAAGCAAAACAATTTGCTGAGGAATTTAATCTCCACCTAGGTGGAACGCTTGATGAGTTTTCCTCAGAGGACGGTTTTGACATTCTTGTCAACTGTACCTCCGTGGGATTTAAGTCACCTGATCAGAGTCCATTGATAAAGGAGCAGCTCGGAGAAGAACTCGTCGTCATGGATGTTGTTTTCATACCCATTGAAACAAGACTTCTCATTGATGCCGGAAATAGAGGCTGCATGACAATCCCCGGCGTCAGGATGCTGCTTCATCAGGCATGTGGTCAAGTAGAACTCTATACTGGGCGCGAGGCACCGCTCGAAGTCATGGAAGAAGTAATAGAAAGAGAAATGAGTAACTTGGCACAATAGCACAATAACCTGTCTATCTTCGTAGGGAGCTAGAAGCACAAACGACAGCTGTTATTTTTTAGCCGGGATCAAGTGTTGGGCACCCATTTCAAGATGTGTTTTGCAACTGCTACCGTTTCATTATCCTGGTTAACAACTTCAACCTGTGAGTAAGATCGGTTACGCTCACCATCGAATTCTTCAACCGTGTAGTTGACTGTTATCGTATCGTTGATAAATACCGGTTTTACGAAACGCACAGTATCATAGCCCAGGGACACCGGAGTTGCCTCATCGTCACTACCCGGATATTTCTGCAGCAGATAAGATGATGCCGTGGACATGTAGCCAATCAACAGGGCACCATGGGCGATGCGTTTGCCGTTCGATGTCTGTTTCATATATTCATGGTTAACGTGATTTGGCGATAGATCTCCAGTGATACCGGCAAAAAGGTATATATCACTC
>JABDPQ010000211.1 GCA_013042695.1 Desulfobacterales bacterium
CCATAATTGTTGAGAGTAATTGTTTCATCATTCTGTCTCCTCATTTTGATTTTGACAATGTTCCAATAAACAGTTAGGTGTTCTGGTTAAAATCATAACCAGTACCATGTAAATGCATATCGTGTGCCAAATAGATAATACCTGTAAAAATAGAAGGTTAAGGAAATTTTTTTATTTGCTTGGAAGTCTAAAACAAGAAATACGGGAAAAACTGAGAGGCGGTATTGCAACAGTTTGATATTGTGAGCTATATTCTTTTTCACAATTGAAACATAAGGGATACAATTCGCTTCAGAAAGGAATAGCGTGCTTCTTCATTTTCACCGGGCAGTCGGTTCCGTTTTCATCGCTTTACCTCCATGTAACACTTCTGTATAAAGGATCAATGAAATACAAATAAATCACTTTCAATAGTGAAAGTGACCATCGACGAGCGGACGAGTCAAAATCTCAGAAAAATGCTTTTTTAGAATAGGTATTCGCCGACAGGAGTTATTTAGGGGTGATCTTCGCACATTTCAAACAAAGATTAATTAACCAAATACGATCATGGCATGAATTTTGAAAACAAAATAGCGGGTAATAACATTCCACCACAGGATCGTCATGAAAAAGACAACTGAAATAACCATCAGGCGCCCGGACGATTGGCATCTTCATCTTAGAGACGGAGATGTCTTGAAGACAGTTTTACCATACACGGCTGAACTGTTTGGGCGTGCCATTATCATGCCTAATCTCAAGCCACCGGTCAGGACGAGACCCGAGATACTTTCGTATCGTCAAAGAATAGTGGACTGCCTGCCGTCAAATCACACTTTTCAACCGTTGATGACCATGTATCTGACGGATGAGACTTCACCTGAGGAGATTCGAAGGTGTACAAACGATGATCTTATTGCTGCGGTAAAACTCTACCCGGTTGGAGCGACCACCAATTCCGAGTTTGGAGTCACCAACAGTAAAAAGGTCTATCCGGCTCTTGAGCTGATGCAGGAACTTGGGATTCCGCTTTCCGTTCACGGAGAAAGCAGTGGTCCTGATGTTGATATTTTTGAGCGCGAGGCTGCTTTCATCGAGCGCGATCTCGAGCCCTTGCGCCAAGATTTTCCAGAATTGAAAGTGATTTTCGAACATCTGACCAGCAAGGTCGGCGTCGATTATGTATTATCATCTGGGAAGGAGGTTGCAGCGACCATCACGCCACATCACTTGCTGATCACCCGGAATGACATTTTCGCAGGAGGCCTGCAGCCGCACATGTATTGCCTGCCAATTGCCAAGCGGGAAGAGGATCGTCAGGCCATCAGGAAAGCTGCCGTTTCAGGCGATCCACGTTTCTTTTTCGGGTCCGATTCTGCACCACACCTGGTGAGCAGTAAAGAAAATGCGCCAGGCGCGGCAGGCATATTCAATATACCGACTGCTTTAGCCTATGTTGCTCAGGTCTTTGAGGAAGACTCAGCTCTTGACAGGCTGGAAAGCTTTCTCTCAACAAACGGTGCTCGATTTTATCAATTGCCAATCAATTCGGATACCATAACGCTGCAAAAAGCAACTCAACCGCTATCCGAACCAAAGGACTTGAGTATTGGCAGTGATAGGGTGAGAGTATTCAGATTGAGCGATCCTTTGCAGTGGATTGTTACGGAAGGTTTGAAAAAAACATCAGTGTAATCAATTTTGTACCTGAACAATTACAATCAACAATGCTCTGTTCCCACCACATGGCTATACTCTGTTCTCAACACATAGCCAGAACAACCATGATGAGCAAACGCGAGGAAAAGAAAAAAATGCCAAAAGGATATGCGGGAAAAATATTACATGTCGACCTGACAAGCGCTGTGATCACAGTTGAAGAGCCTGATGAATCCTTTTATAGATTTCATTTTGGCGGGAGTTCGCTAAACCTCTCTTATGTTCTTAAACAGATGGTGCCCGGCACAGATCCATTAAGCCCGGGAAACCTGCTTGCTTTTGGCTTAAGTGCTTTTACCGGAGCCCCCGTGTCTGGGCTGAGCCGCATGACCGTGACGGCAAAATCGCCATTGACCGGTGCTATTGGCGATTCGCAGTGCGGCGGTTTTTGGCCGGCCAAACTTAAATTTGCCGGTTTTGATGGAATTATTGTAACCGGAAAATCCTCCAAGCCGGTTTACCTGTGGATCGATGAGGGCAATGCTGAGTTACGAAACGCTGAACATCTATGGGGCAAAACGACCGGAGAAAGCCAGTCTGCTATTTTTCAAGAGTTGGGTGATGATAAAAATATAGAGGTTCTGCAGATCGGTCCTGCCGGGGAGAACCTGGTTCGATACGCCTCGATCATGAACATGTGCAACCGGGCAAACGGTAGAACAGGGATGGGTGCCGTGATGGGGAGCAAGAACCTCAAAGCGATCGCCGTACGCGGAACAGCTAAAGTTGAAGTTGCCGATGCAAAAAAGCTCAAAGAAGTTGTCAAATGGGGTGCGGCCGCCATCCAGAATTCAGCGGTCCGGGGTCTTGGAAAATATGGAACGGCCTCGGAAGTAGCACACGGCCAGACCATAGGAGGTCTGCCCACTTTCAATTTCAATAGCGGAGTTTTCGACGGCTGGCAGAAGATAGACGGAGAAACGATGTACAACACCGTGCTTCGGGGCGCCGATGAAGGCAAGCAGACCGGCAGAGGCAGAGAAACGTGTTATGGCTGTATCGTGCGCTGTAAAAGGGTCGTAGAAATAAAGGATGAAAAACATACCGTCGATCCTCGTTATGGTGGGCCGGAATATGAGAGCCTGGGGGCACTGGGCAGTTATTGCGGTATTGATAACCTCGGTGCTATCTGTAAGGCTAATGAGCTCTGTAATCAGTTCGGCCTGGACACGATTTCCTGCGGTGCCACGATCGCCTGGGCGATGGAGGCCTTTGAAGCCGGAAAACTGAGCCCGGATTCCACTGGTGGTCTGGACATACAATTTGGTGATGCAGATATGATGCTCGGTCTTATCCGTAAGATTGCTTACCGGAAAGGATTCGGCGATGTGCTTGCAGAAGGCTCTGCCGTTGCTGCTGAAAAACTTGGAGTAGGTGATGACTTCCTGGTAACAAGCAAAGGGCAGGAAGCGCCGGTCCACATGACCCAGGTTAAACGGGGGCTTGCCCTTGCCTACGCGGTTAACCCCTTCGGGTCCGATCACATGAGCTGTGACCACGATCTGGGGTATACAGAAGACGCCTATGATTCCTTCAAGGAGCGTTACCAATCGCTTGGACTTACCTCGCCACTACCTGCCACGAGTCTGGAACCTAAAAAAGTTGAGTTTGTGCGCAGAACCCAATACCTCTTCAGCATGATGGACAGCGCCAACATGTGTCAATTTGTCTGGGGGCCATCCTGGCAGTTGCACGGTCCAGAGCAGATGCTCAACATGATCAAGGCGGTTACCGGCTGGGATGTAACCATCGATGAGTTGCTTAGCGTTGGTGAAAGAAGAGTTAACATGATGCGGATATTCAATGCCCGGGAAGGGATAGATTCGGCTCAGGACACCTTACCCGAGAAGTTTTTCAAACCGCTTAAAGGCGGACCCACTGATGGTTGGAAAGTCGACAGGAATGAATTTGAGGCAGCGTTGAAGGACTATTATCAGCAGAGCGGCTGGGACGAGGACTCCGGTGTGCCAACTAAGCAGACTCTCAAGCGTTTAGAGCTTGAGTGGTTACATACTTAATTTTACACAAGGTAACAAAATATGAGCAGTGACTATACGCCCCAAAAGGCACGGAAACTTTCGCGTGAAACTCGTTTACAGGCAAGAACCGGCGAGTTGGCTGACATCACCTTGAACCTGGCACCGGGTGTAGTGCAGGGAAATGTTGCCATATTACCCAAAAAGTGGGCTGGTGACTTTCTCAAGTTCTGCTGGGCCAACCCGAAACCCTGTCCACTGCTGGCCGTTTCAGAGCCTGGCGACCCCATGTTGCCAAGGCTCGGCCAGGATATTGATATTCGCACTGATCTGCCAATGTACCGAGTTTTTCGGGATGGGGTCATGGACCAGGATGTTGCCGATATCAGTTCATTATGGCAGGATGACTTTGTCACCTTCGTTTTAGGCTGTTCGTTCTCGTTTGACGAAGCTTTGCGGGATGCCAATATTCCTCCACGTCATCTTCAACTGGGCTCATCAACCGCCATGTACCGGACCAATATCGAAGCGGCACCTGCTGGCCCGTTTCAGGGC
>JABDPQ010000215.1 GCA_013042695.1 Desulfobacterales bacterium
CGAACATGAGCGTTACGCGAAAGGGCATAGCCACCAGCCATCATGAACAGGGTGCCATACATGATATAGCTGATGTCAAAGGCCCAGGAAGTAGGATCTCTCAATACATAGCGCACAAACACCTCATAGGTGGTTGCAAAGGTCAGGATAAGAATACACCAGGCAAAGGATTTTCCTACCCAGGCACTAAATCGGTCGATAAAATTAAGAAACTGATTCATACTCACGCCCTTGAGTGAAGTTCAGTGGTTTACACTCAAATGGTGCGGCACCAAAGTACCGCACCATTTGATAGAGACAGCAGGGTTAAAAGATTCGTTACTAGAACCCCAACTCGCCTGGGAACGTATGTTCATAGGCCAGTTTGTAATCAGCAGAGTTGAGCAGGTCGTAGTAGGCTACTCGCCTGGAAAAATCTTTCTGGGAATTGGCAACCTTGGCGAAGAACGGATCCTTCATTAGATCTACCATGATTGAATCCCAGGCCGCAAGCTGCTCTTCCATTACTGACTGTGGAGTACGGTAAACCTTGACACCGGCATCATTTTTCAGCCACTGGAGGTCTTTTGAGTACTGATCGAGTCCTCTCCAGTAATTGGCAGAAGAAGCGGCCTCGGCACCATACCTTAAAATAGCCTTATGCTCATCCGGCAGGGCATTGAACTTATCCTTGTTAAAGATAATTTCAAAAAACTCTGCAGCCTGGTGGTAACTGCCGAGCATATAGACCTTACTGACATCCTGAGCTCCGAAGCTCTTATCCGAAGTCGGGTTATTGAACTCAAATGCTTCAATTACACCGCGCTCCAGCGCAGGCACAATCTCACCGCCCGGAAGCTGGGTGACCTTAACGCCCATTGCCTGCATAACATCTGCTGCCAGACCAACGGTACGATACTTCAATCCAGCGAGTTCTTTGGCGTCAGTAATCGGCTTTTTAAACCAGCCTAGCGGCTGAGTGGGCATCGGCATGGCGAAGAAACCAACTGTATTGATTCCCAGGCTTTCCATCAGCTCGTTGTAAAGATCAAGTCCACCGCCATAATGCATCCAGGCAAGACCCATGTGGGCATTCTGTCCAAAAACAGGGCCAGATCCAAACAATGAGGCAGCTTTGCTCTTACCATACCAATAGACCGTTACTTGATGGCCGCCATCAAGAACGCCCTTATGAACAGCATCCTGTACCTGGAATGATTTAACGACAGCTCCGGATATGAGATACTGGATTTTCAGGCGACCACCTGCCATTTCATTGACGCGCTTGACATAATCCGTGGCATAATCATTGAAAATGTCCTTGGCACCCCAGGCACCCTGCATTTTCAGAATGGTTGACTGAGCACGGGAAACCATCGGGAATCCCATTGTTGCAACAGTTGCGGCTCCTGCCGCAGCTGCGGCTGTTTTGAGGAATTTACGACGTCCGTTTTTTTCACCTTCTTTCTGTACTACGTTTTTTTTGACTTCTACTTTCTTCATCAACGGTACCTCCTCACTGAGATGGAATAGTTAAAAACCAAGTGGCAATAGGGGTGTCCCTGGAGAAATTCCAGGTGCCTATCGCTCGCTCCCATTACACCGAAAACATTGAGATTCACTGTTAGGTTTTCGATATAAGCCCTACGCAAAAAGCTATATTACCGTAATGCTGTCCTTAAGCTGAGTTAGTGTGAAACTGGGGTTGCATGGACACCGTATCACCTCAGTTGCCCACAGTAGATACCAGAGGCAATTAAGAATATTGTAGCTGGTATTACCAGTATCCCAAAAAAGACAAGTAATCCTGTTGCGCCGTGCAAACGTTTCAGACCTCACGAATCTTCTGAAACAACTAACTATAATTATTATTTTTCTTTGCAGGAAAGAAGGGTTCGGGCACTCTACCAAGAATTGTGTTTCTGCAGATGTTGAAACGTATGGATAGCGCAATCAATTGGCAATCTGCAAAACATTGTTCATGTCTAGGTTGTCTCCTCTCTTCCAACCCAACAACATTTAAACCATTATCGGTCATCATTAACTCATTAAAAAAACGATAATGATCCTGAAGTATCTTTGACTTTGATACTGACAATCTTGATAATTACACTAATCTGATATGTAGTAAATACTACGAAAAAAGCAATATAAATAATAATCATCGAGAAGATCTGTTACCACATTTTTTTTTAAACGCCAATATCTCTTATCCCTGCCTGCTCGACGTCTATCAAATGAGGTTTTACTATCCTGACTCCATGAAGTGGTTCTGGTCATACCATGGCACAACAGAACGCATGCTTTCTCACTGGCTGAGAGGACGGAATGCTCCAGATACTGTGTGATAATATCAGGTTTCATGGGAACAATGGCGGTAGATTTCCTTGAAATATCGACTACCGATTGACTGCAGTATCCGGCCATAGCGACAGGTGGGTGGAAAGAACATCGCCAAGCAGAGGAGCCACTGAATAGACGTCGAGCATTTTGTCTGTGACGACTCCTGGGTAGGAATCTGAACCAATTATTTTATGTATGCCGTTGTCTAAAAAGTAGTTTCTTGCATCGCCGGCAAGCACAAGATGCGTCGCCATGACCATGACCTCTGCGGCGCCAGCATCGAGGCATCGGATAGCTGTCTGGACAATTGAACCGCCTGTTCTGATCATATCGTCACAGACGATGGCTATACGGCCATTGACCACACTGGAAACCTGACTGACGATAGTCTTATCGGTGTCATAACGGTCTTTATCGGCGGCAGTGTGCGGGCAATTAAGCAAACTTGCCAGCCTGGCAACGTGTTTGGAAAAACCGTAATCGGGTGAAACCAGGGCATAATCCTGCAGGTTCAAGCTTTTTATTTTCTCGACCATAAGCTCTTCGGTCCAGATGTGTTTTGTCCGTATCTCACCGGCGTGGGCATGCAGAACTGCCTCGGAGTGCAGATCAACAAAAGCGACAAAATTTGGTCGAGCCCGAAAGATCTGTCGAGTTCGGGTGATGCCTTTGGGTATTTCCTGGGAAGACGGCTTGGTCTGTTCCATGGTTGAATATCCAAGAAAGGGAATAATGACATTAATTGAGGCAGCATTCCAATAACGTCCACCTTGAATAAGATCAAGAATCTCCTGGTGTGAAGAATCATTATGGGTTGCACCGACTATGACCAGATGCTTACCGGAGACATCGCAGGGAAACGCGTGATATCGCTCACCATCTGCAAACCGCTCCCTGATCATTTCAGAGAACTCAACGCCAATGCAGGCAGCTACATCCCGAGCCAATGGAGTAGAAGCCTCATTTGCGACCAAAATCAAATTCTGTTGTATCTCCATATGTATCCCTATAAGTATGAAAGCTCAAAACCATACTTTCTCTGCGCAGCAGCGAACACCTGAGGGCCTCCTGCATTACTTCGGGGTCAATTCCAGCTCCAGCCAGAACAGCATATTTTTCATATTTTCACCGTTTAAATGTACTGAAATAGTTTCCCGTTACCTCCCTTGAAAAACCAATAGCGCTCGTGCTGCCTGACTAAACGGCAAATGATAGTGTTTCGTTTCTATCAGATTCCATTTTATGAGCTGTTGAGCTGCATTGCTGAGCTCAGTTTTATATCGTGGTCCCTTCATGCAAAAAACCCTGCAGGAAGGCTTATTAAACCTCTCACACATCTCAAGGAATTGATTAATGTCTTTTACCGCCCTGCCTGCCACAGCAGTAAACTCTGCTTCGTGCGTCAACTCAACATCGGCCTCAATTCTATTTGCCTGCACATCAATACTACTGAGGCCAGAGGTTCTGATAATATGCCGAAGAAACGACACTCGTTTGAGCCTCGGTTCAATCAAACTCACTCGCACCTGCGGCATGGCAATCTTGCAGACTAAACCCGGAAAACCTGCACCAGATCCAATATCTGCGAGATGATCACCTTGCTCATCGAGAAGGTCAAGCAGAGCCATTGAATCGATAAAATGCTTTTCGACAATCGCCTCTTCACTGGTCTCTTTAGAAATAAGATTGATCTTTGCGCTCCAGCGCTTGAGCTCCCTGAAATAGATATACAGAGCATCGATTCGCGCTTCGTCAGGTTCGAACTCAAAACCCTCTATACCCCTAACAATTAAATCGCTAAATTGTTTTTGGTGCATGTCATTAAAAAAAACAACAAACCTCAGGTAAGTCGCCTGGTCACTGAGGCCGCATGTGCCGTTAGGCCCTCGAGTTCTGCCAAGGCCCTGATATGATCGGCATCTTCGCGTAAAGCTTCCTGTGAGTAACTGATAATCGAACTTTTCTTAAGAAACGTTTCCACACCAAGAGCTGAGGCAAAACGTGCCGTCCCCATGGTCGGCAACACATGATTTGGCCCTGCCAGATAATCCCCTGCAGCCTCCGGGGTATGACTTCCGAGAAAAATCGCCCCGGCATGTCTGATCTGCGGGAGCTGCGACCATGGATCGGATATCATCAGTTCCAGGTGCTCTATGGCAATTTCATTAGCCAGTGCCACAGCATGCTCAAGGGAATCTGAGACAAAAATTTGTCCACGTGCCTCAAGCGCCTCACGGGCTATGTCTGCACGACTCAACGTTTGCAACTGAACCTCAAGCTCTGCATTTATTGCCTTGGGATGCTGGTGATCAGTTGTTACAACAACAGCAAGTGCCTGGGCGTCATGTTCTGCCTGAGCAAGCATATCTGCTGCAATGTGAGCTGGCTGGGCTGACTTGTCGGCGACAATAAGGACTTCCGAAGGACCGGCAATCATGTCGATTCTTACCTTCCCTGACACCTGTCGCTTGGCTTCCGTCACATACTGGTTGCCGGGACCGACAATAACATCTACCCTGGGAATTGTTTGGGTGCCAAAGGCGAGGGCTGCAATGGCCCAGGCCGAGCCCACCTTATATATCTCTGTGATGCCTATCTCCTGAGCAGCCACCAATAGGTGAGGACTGATGGTGCCGTCTTCAGAAGGTGGCGTTACCATTATTCTTTGGGCCACGCCTGCTATTGCAGCCGGAATGCCATTCATCAGCACGGAAGAAACAAGCGGCGTTGAGCCACCCTGCCCTCCCGGCACGTAAAGACCGGCGCTGTCAACTGGGCGGACAAGACGGCCAACAATCGTCCCGTTTTCTCTGGTCTGCATCCAGGAATCTTCCATTTCACGTTCATGAAAACGCTGAATTCGCTCAATTGCTACCTCAAGGGTGTCGAGGAAATCGGTCTCTACTTGTTCATAAGCGCGTGATAACTCGGCTGCTGAAACTTCAAGAGTATCATCTCTCAAATTCGGGGCATCAAATTCACGGGTATATGCCAGCAGTGCCTCATCCCCTTTTGACTTCACCTCACCAATAATTTCTTTAACGCTATTTCTACATGAATCATCAGCGGGCTGGAATCTATTGAGCAGGAAATCTATGGCTCTCTGCCCATCTGTACTATCAATGTGTAATGGCTTTATAATCATAAAGGTTTGGTGACTACATTATTTTTTTGGGCTGACAGTCAACCCCTATTAATCTCACTTCCCTAAAACACAGGCACGCACTATACGCTATTTACTAAGG